>NZ_JAVRBF010000002.1:0-222522 GCF_032436805.1 Streptomyces sp. P17
GCACGAAGACTCCGGCCGCACGGCGGACCCGGGAACCCGAGACCCCGGCGGCGCGGACGACTCCGCCACCAGGGCAGGCGTAACAGACCCGGACTCCGGTGGCGCTGAGGGTTCGGGGGCGTCGGGGGACTTCGGGGACGCGGAAGGCACGGCCATATGCGGACCGTAGGACTCCGATGGTTGGCGAACCGTTCCGGCGTCGGCAGCTTCCTACGATCGGGGGACCTCCCCCGAGGTCTCAGGCCTCCGGCACCCCCGCGCCCTCCATGATCCCGCTCACCTCGGTGCCCCGCGGGGTCAGCAGGAACACATTGCGGTCGACGCGGTGCATGCCGCTCGACAGCCCGAAGACGACGCCCGTGCTGAAGTCGAGGACGCGCTTGGCGACCTCGGTCTCCGCGCCGGTCAGGTCGAGCAGGACCGGGATGCCGGCCATGAGGGTCTCGGCGACTTCCCGGGCGTCGCCGAAGACGTTGACCCGCAGGACGACGAAGCGGCGGCGCGGCTCCGTCTCCGCCTCCGGGAGCGAGCGGTGGTCCACCGCCGACGGCCATGCGTCCCGGCCGCGCAGGGGTACCACCTGGGCGAGCCCTTCCCACTGTTCATCGGTGACGTCGTAGCGGTTCACCGGCTCCCCCCGAACTGACTGGTACTCAATGCCTGCACCAGCCAATTCTTACGCCAAGTCACCCGTTCGGCCCAACACCGACACGGACCGCGCGGGGGAAGCTCAGGCGTCCTTGCGGGTGAACCGGAGCGTGGCGGTGACCGTGGCCACGCCGCGCATCATGCCGAGCTGGTTCCAGGTCATGCCGAACTGCCCGCGGTCCACGGTGAATTCGGCCTCCAGGGTGACGGACGTCGCGTCCGTGCCGACCAGCCGGGCGGTGACGGTCTGCGGCCTGCTGACGCCGCGGACGGTGAGCTGACCGTCGACCTGCACGGTGTCACCGCCGCGCAGTTCGGCACCGCGCACCGCGAAGGTGAGTTCGGGGTGGTTGGCGGCGTCGAGGAAGTCGGTGGAGCGCAGGTGCTCGTCGCGCTTGGCGTTCTTGGTGTCCAGGGAGGACGCGTCCAGGGTGACGGTGCCGACGGCGGATCCGTCGGGCCGTACCTCGCCCTGGCCGGCGACGCCCGAGAAGGCGCCCTTCACGGTGACCAGACCCCACATCGTCCGGTGCTTGAGGGCCACGGTGGTGGCGGCGGGGTCGAGCTGCCACAGGCCGGTCTCCACGGCGACGGTCATGGTCGTTCTCCTGTCGATGAGCGTTCGAGGGGGCAATCCGGTGTATTTCAAATTTGGATGACCTCACGCTAGCCGACGATCCAAATTTGAACAATCCTCTGGTCCAAAATTGGACGACAGGTAGACTCGATGTCATGGCCGACCCGCAGGAGACCCCCACCGACCAGCTCGGATGCCCCGCCGCATCCGGCGACAGCCTGCTCCCGGCCGAGCTGCGCTCCTGGATGCGGATGCTGGCCGCGACGGCGGCCGTGGAGCAGCGGCTGCGTTCCGTGGTCAAGGAGACGCTCGATGTCTCCCACGACGAGTTCCTGATCCTGTGCCTGCTGGCCGAGCAGCCCCGCGAGGGCCTGCGGATGAGCCGGATCGCGGAGCTGCTGGGCCGCCCCAAGACCCGGCTGACGTATCAGATCGCCTGCCTCCAGCACGCCGGGCTCGTCTCCCGTCAGCCGGTCTGCGGCGACAAGCGCGGGGTCGAGGTCACCCTCACCACCAAGGCCCGCGACCTGCTGACGCAGGCTTCGGGGCCGCTCGCCGGGACGGTCACCGAGGCCCTCGCCCAGATCTTCGGACCCGCCGAGCGCGAGGCGATGTGCGGGTTGCTGCCCGGTCTCACCGAGGACTGAGCCCCGGGTTGCCCGGAGCCGCCGCGGGGTACCCGGCTTGCCGTTCCCAGGGGCGGTGACGAGGAGGGCTTCATGGTGACGGCGGATCTGCCGGGTCCCGTCGTACGGCGGCCGGGGATGCCGTCGGTCGACCCGGGGGCGCTGGAGGCGGCGCTGCGGGCGCGGGTCGACGGGGAGGTGCGGTTCGACGCGGGGAGCAGGGCGGCGTACGCGACCGACGCCTCCAACTTCCGGCAGACTCCGATCGGGGTGGTCCTGCCGCGGGACCCGGAGGCGGCCGTCACGGCGGTCGCCGTCGCGCGGGAGCACGGTGCGCCCGTGCTGTCCCGGGGCGGGGGGACGAGTCTGGCGGGGCAGTGCACGAACACCGCTGTCGTCCTGGACTGGTCGAAGTACTGCCACCGGGTGGAGTCCGTCGACACCGAGCGGCGGACCTGTGTCGTGCAGCCCGGCATCGTGCTGGACGAGCTCAACCAGCAGCTCGCCCCGACCGGGCTGCGCTTCGGGCCCGAGCCCGCGACCCACGCCAACTGCACCATCGGCGGCATGATCGGCAACAACTCCTGCGGCGCCACCGCGCAGGCGCACGGCAAGGTGGTCGACAACATCGCCCGTCTGGAGGTGCTGCTCTACGACGGCACCCGGTTCTGGTGCGGGCCCACCGATGACGAGGAGTACGCCGAGATCGAGCGGCACGGGGATCTGCGGGCCGCCGTGTACCGCCGGCTGCGGGCCCTGCGCGACACCTACGCCGACGAGATCCGCCGCCGCTACCCCGGCATCCCGCGCCGGGTATCCGGCTACAACCTCGACTCGCTGCTGCCCGAGCACGGTTTCGACGTCGCCGGGCTGCTGGTGGGCAGTGAGTCGACGCTGGTGACGGTGGTGCGGGCGGAGCTGAAGCTGGTGCCGGTGGTGAGGGAACGCGCGCTGGTGGTGCTGGGGTTCGACGACATCGCCCTGGCCGCGGACGCGGTGCCGGACATCCTGCCGTACGCGCCGATCGCCCTGGAGGGGGTCGACTCACGGCTGGTGCACGACGAGCGGCTCAAGCACCTCAACCCCGAGGCCATCGACCAACTGCCCGCGGGACGCGCCTACTTGATGGTGCAGTTCGGCGCCGACACCCTCGACGAGGCGGACGAGCGGGCGCACCGGATGCTGGACGCGCTCGACGAGTCCGAGCACGATCCGCAGGTCGCCCATCTCGACGACCCCGCGCACGAGGAGCAGTTGTGGCAGGTCCGGGAGGCCGGGCTCGGTGCCACCGCGCATGTGCCGGACCGGCCGGACACCTTCGAGGGGTGGGAGGACTCGGCGGTGCCGCCGGATCGCCTCGGCGACTATCTGCGCCGGCTGCGGGAGCTGTTCGATGAGTTCGGGTATCTGAGCGACACCGGGCCCGCGCTGTACGGCCACTTCGGGCAAGGGTGCGTGCACACGCGGATCCCCTTCGATCTGTACAGCGCCGAAGGGGTCGCCGCGTACCGGCGGTTCATGGAGCGGGCGGCCGATCTGGTGGTGGAGTTCGGCGGGTCGTTCTCCGGGGAGCACGGGGACGGGCAGAGCCGGGGGGAGCTGTTGCCGCGGATGTTCGGCCCGGAACTCGTCGAGGCTTTCGGGCAGTTGAAGGCGGTGTTCGATCCGTCGGACCGGATGAACCCGGGGAAGGTGGTGGCGCCGTACCGGCTGGACGAGAAGCTGCGCCTCGGCGGGGACTGGAAGCCGCGGGATCCTCGCGGGCTGCATTTCCGGTTCCCGGACGACGGCGGGTCCTTCGCCGAGGCCGCGAACCGGTGTGTGGGCGTGGGCAAGTGCCGGCAGCTGACCACCGAGGGCGGGTCCGTGATGTGTCCCTCGTACCAGGTGACGCGGGAGGAGGAGCACTCCACGCGCGGGCGGGCGCGGCTGCTGTTCGAGATGCTCGACGGGCACGGGGACAGCCCGATCCGGGACGGCTGGCGGTCCGGTGCCGTGCGGGAGGCGCTCGATCTGTGCCTGGCCTGCAAGGGGTGCAAGTCCGACTGTCCGGCGGATGTGGACATGGCCACGTACAAGGCGGAGTTCCTGGCGCACCACTACGCGCGGCGGCCATGGCGCAGGCCGCGCTCCGACTGGTCGATGGGGTGGCTGCCGGTGGTGGCGCAGACGGTGGGCCGGGCGCGGCTGGCGCGGCTGGCCAACGCCGTCACCCACACCCCGCCGCTGTCCCGCGCGGCGCGCGCCGTGGCCGGGGTGGAGGACCGGGAGATGCCGCTGTTCGCCGGGCGGTCGCTGCAGCGGTGGTTCGCCGGGCATCGGCCGTACGGCGGCGGGGAGCGCGGGGTGGTGCTGCTGTGGCCGGACACGTTCACGAACTTCTTCCATCCCCGGGTGGGTCGGGCGGCGGTCGAGGTGCTGGAGCGGGCGGGCTGGCGGGTGGAGCTGCCGTCGGGGCCGCTGTGCTGCGGCCTGACCTGGATCTCGACGGGGCAGCTCGGGATGGCGGAGCGGGTCCTGGCCAGGACCGTACGGCGGCTGTCCGGGCATCTGCGGGAGGGCGGTCTGGTGGTGGGCCTCGAACCCAGCTGTACGGCGGTGTTCCGCTCGGACGCGGGCGAGCTGCTCCCCGGCGACCGGGACGTACGGCGGCTGGGGCGGCAGACGGTGACGCTGGCGGAGCTGCTGACGGAGCACTCGCCCGGGTACACACCGCCCAGGGTCCGGGCCGAGCGGGCGCTGGCGCAGGTGCACTGCCATCAGCACGCGGTACTGGGCTGGGACGCCGACCGCGAGCTGCTGCGGCAGGCCGGCGTCGAGGTGGAGCGGCTGGAGTCCGGGTGCTGCGGTCTCGCGGGCAACTTCGGCTTCGAACGCGGGCACTTGGACGTCAGCCGGGCATGCGCGGAACGCGTCCTGCTGCCACGGCTCCGGGAGGAGCCCCCGGAGACGGCGGTACTGGCGGACGGGTTCAGCTGCCGGACGCAGATCCATGAGCTGGACTCGGGTGGGCATGAGGCGATGCACCTCGCGGAACTGCTGGCGCGTGCCGGGACGGCCCCGTAGGCCGGGGAACCGTCCCGGGGTCTCGCCCCCGCAGCCCCTACCCGCCCCATCCCTGGAGGCTGCCGCCCCAGACCCCCGCTTCGGCCCTGAAGCGGCCTCGCCCTCAAACGCCGGACGGGCTGGAAGACAGCCTCGGTCACGCGTGACAGGTAGGCAGGCTGCCGCCGTTGTACGTGATCATCTCGCCGAACGCCTCCGCCACGTCCACCGTGCGGCAAGAGGCGATGGCCTCGCGTTCGTCGAGTTCGGCGTAGGCGCGGTGGAGGTTGCCCACGATGCGTTCGAACTCCGTCAGATGGCCGAAGGCACCCTTGCCCGCTGCCTCCGCCGCCACCAGCGGGGTCAGGCGCTGGGCCCGTCCCTCCGCCGCGACCCGCTGGATCCAGCGCAGGTACTCCTCCGTCTCGTCCAGCACCTCCGGACCGCGGACCGGGCCGTGGCCGCAGACCACCGTGCGGGGCCGCAGCGCGCGCAGGCGGGCGAGGGCGGCCAGGGAGCCCGAGACCGAGCCCATCAGGACGAACGGGGAGCTGCCCGCCATCGCGATGTCCCCGGCGAACAGGACCCGGTCCTCGGGGAGCCAGGCCACCACGTCGTCGTTCGTATGGGCCGGGCCCGGGTGCAGCAGACGGATCTCGCGGTCGCCCTGGTAGAGGCTCAGCTCGTCCGTGAAGGTGAGGTCCGGCAGACGGACCGTCAGCTCCCCCCACGCCACGTCCGGCCAGACGCCCGTGAGGGCCAGGCCGTTGCGGGCCATCTCCGCCCGGGTGCGGGCGTGCGCCACCACGGTCGCGCCCTCGAACGCGCCGTTGCCGTGAGTGTGGTCGCCGTGGTGGTGGGTGTTGACCAGGACCCGGACCGGACCCCGGCCAAGCCCCTGCACGGCCTCCCGCAGCGCCGCCGCCCGCGCCGCGGTGGCCGCCGTGTCGACGAGGACCAGGCCCTCGGGACCGACGACCACACCCGCGTTGCTCAGACACCAGCCCCCGTCGGGCTGGAGGTGGGCATAGACCCCGTCGGCCACCTCGGTGAGCTCGGTCCGCACCTTCGTGGAAGGTCCGCTCATGACACGTCCGCCCAGTCCGGGTACCCGGGCGCCGCCCAACTCGTCCCTCCTCCGGCCTGCGTCCAGGCCACCGCCGGCGGCTGGACCGGCAGCCCTTCCACCTCCGCCGACTCCGCCCGGCGCCCTGACATCGCCAGCAACACCGTGAGCAGGGCCGACAGTTCCTCAGGTGTCGGTTCGCCTCGTAGCACTCGGATCACCCCGTCCTCGCTCACTGCGGCTGGTTCCCGTGCTTGCGGGACGGCCGGTCGGCGTGCTTGCGGCGCAGGGTGCGCAGGGCGTCGATCAGCCGGGCCCGGGTCTCCGCCGGGTCGATGACGTCGTCCACCAGGCCGCGCTCGGCCGCGTAGTAGGGGTGCATCAGCTCCGAGCGGTACTCCTTCACCAACTGCTCGCGCGTCGCCTGCGGGTCGTCCGACGCGGCTATCTCGCGCCGGAAGACGACGTTCGCCGCGCCCTCCGCGCCCATCACCGCGATCTCGTTGACCGGCCAGGCGAAGGAGACGTCACAGCCGATGGAGCGGGAGTCCATGACGATGTACGCGCCGCCGTACGCCTTGCGCATGATCAGCTGGACCCGCGGGACGGTGGCGTCGCAGTACGCGTACAGCAGCTTCGCGCCGTGCCGGATGATGCCGCCGTGCTCCTGGTCGACGCCGGGCAGGAACCCGGGCACGTCCACCAGCGTGACCAGCGGGATGTTGAAGGAGTCGCAGAACCGCACGAACCGCGCCGCCTTCTCGGAGGCCTGGATGTCGAGCGCGCCGGCCTGCACCATCGGCTGGTTGGCGATGATGCCGGTGACGTCGCCGCCCATCCGCACCAGGGTGCAGACCACGTTGCGCGCCCAGTTCTCGTGGACCTCGAAGAGGAAGCCGTCGTCGACGATCTCCTCGATGACGTCCCGGACGTCGTAGGAGGAGCGCGGGTCGGCGGGCACCATGTCCAGCAGCGCCTCGGTGCGCCGGTCGGCCGGGTCGGACTCGGCGACGGACGGGGCGAGTTCGCGGTTGTTGGCGGGCAGCAGGGAGAGCAGGAAGCGGACGTTCTCCAGGCACTCCTCCTCGTCGTCGAAGACCGCGTGGGCCACGCCGGAGGCGGTGGAGTGCGGGTCGGCGCCGCCGAGCCCGTCCATGGTGATCTCCTCGCCGGTCACCGCCTGGACGACGTCGGGTCCGGTGATGAACATCTGCGAGGTGCCGCGCACCATGAACACGAAGTCGGTGAGCGCCGGCGAGTAGGCCGCGCCGCCCGCGCACGGGCCCATGATGACGCTGATCTGCGGGATGACCCCGGAGTTGCGCACATTGCGGGAGAAGATGCCGCCGTACCCGGCGAGCGCGGTGACGCCCTCCTGGATCCGGGCGCCGGCTCCGTCGCACAGCCCGATCACCGGGGCCCCGGCCGCCGTGGCCAGATCCATCAGCTTGTGGATCTTCTGGGCGTGCGCCTCACCGAGGGCGCCGCCGAAGATACGGAAGTCATGGGCGTACACGAAGGCGGTACGGCCGTTGACCCTGCCCCAGCCGGTGATCACGCCGTCGGTGTGCGGGCGGCGGGCCTCCAGGCCGAAGCCGGTCGCGCGGTGCCGGCGCAGGCCCTCGGTCTCGGTGAAGGTGCCCTTGTCGAAGAGCAGGTCGATCCGTTCGCGTGCGGTCAGCTTCCCCTTGGCGTGCTGTGCCTGGGTGGCCTTCTCCGAGGGACCGCGGTGCACCGACTCGCGCAGTTCGTGGAGTTCGGCCGTCCGTTCCCGGAGTGGAGGTGGAAAGCGGTCCATTGACGCTCCTCACAGGTCGTCAAGAGGCTTGTTCAGCCCGTTCTCGGAACGCGTGGGCGACAGAGTGCGTCGCGGAGCTGGAGGGCTGGTGGAGTGGGGCTTAAGAACCCGCGTCCCGCGCACCGGTCGCCGCTGCGCGTACCTGGAGGGCGGAGCGTGACAGGGGGTGCTCACTCGGCCGTCGAGCCGCACTCGACCATCGCGGCAGACCATGCGGGCGTCCGCGTGGGCAGCGAGGGGAAGGGGTGCCATGACGTACTCGTCCGGCGAAGTGCACGGCAGGATCAGCCAGTTCTACGCCCGTCAGATGCGGCTGCTCGACGAGGGCGCCGTCGAGGAGTGGGCGGACACCTTCACCGAGGACGCCGTCTTCGAGGAGCCGTCGCTGCCCGAGCCGCTGAAGGGACGCCCGGTCCTGGTCGAGGCGGCCCGGCGCCGGGTCGGCGCGCTGGCCGCGCAGGGGCGGGTCCGGCGGCACTGGCTCGGCATGCTGGAGGTCTCCGAGGGCGCCGAGCCCGGCGTACTCCACACCCGTTACTACGCGTTGGCGCTGTCGACCGCCGCCGGTGAGGGCGTGCCGTCGTTCCACTCCAGCACGGTCGCCGAGGACCTTCTGGAGCCGTACGGGGAGGCGTTCCTGGTTCGGCACCGGTCGGTGCGCCATGACTGAGGCGCGGGCCGGGGCGCCGGTCGCCCTGGTGACGGGGTCCACCTCGGGGATCGGGGCGGCGGTGGCCCGGCGGCTCGCGGCCGAGGGCATGCGGGTGGTCGTGAATTCCGCGCGCAGCCCTCAGGCCGGCAAGGAGCTCGCGGCCGAGCTGCCCGACGCGATGTACGTCGCCGCCGACATCGCGGTGCGCGAGGAGGCCGAGGCGCTGGTCGCGGCGGCCGTCGAGCGGTACGGCCGGCTGGATGTGCTCGTCAACTCCGCCGGGGTCACCCGG
This sequence comes from Streptomyces sp. P17, assembly GCF_032436805.1. Classification (NCBI taxonomy): domain Bacteria; kingdom Bacillati; phylum Actinomycetota; class Actinomycetes; order Kitasatosporales; family Streptomycetaceae; genus Streptomyces; species Streptomyces sp. P17. Next base: position 8,705 of record NZ_JAVRBF010000002.1, read on the forward strand.
ATCGTGCCGCACCAGGACTTCGAGGGCGCGAGCGCCGAGGTGTGGCGGGAGATCCTCGACGTCAACGTCATCGGCACCTGGCAGATGTGCGTGGCCGCGATGCCGCATCTGCGGGCGAGCGGCGACGGGTGCGTGGTCAATGTGTCGTCGGTGGCGGGCGTACGGCCGGCCGGGAGCTCCATCCCGTACGCCGTGAGCAAGGCCGCCCTGAACCATATGACCCGGCTGCTGGCGGCGGTGACCGGTCCCGAGGTCCGGGTGAACGCGGTGGCGCCCGGTCTGACGGACACCGCCTGGACGGCGTCCTTCGAGGAGCCCCGCCGCTGGATGCGCGAGCAGTCGCCGCTGCGGCGGGTGGGGACGCCGGAGGAGGTGGCGGAGGCGGTGCTGGGGATGATCCGGTCCCGGTGGACGACCGGAGAGGTGCTGCTGACGGACGGCGGAACGCACCTGCGCTGACCGCACCCCCTCTCGGGGGGCGCGGTCAGCGCCGCGTAGCTAGGGGTGTTTTGAAAGTCCCGCAGAGCACCCCCGGCGCCCGGCACGCACCCTCGCCGCACCGGCCAAAGACCCAAGTACGTCCAGTACGAGGGCCTTCGTCCGGCACGCCGAGGGCACGCACCGAACACCGCGGGCACCGCACAGGACTTTCAAAACACCCCCTAGGACCGGCGTGTCTCCGTGAACTCCTTCGCCCTGCGCAGGGTCGCCCTGCTGTTCGCCCCCAGCGCGTCCCGCACCGCCTCCCGGACCTTCGGGTCCGCGAGGATCACGCTGTGCCGGGACGTCGCCCGTGTGGTGCCGTCGGGCAGCGGGGCCAGCCGCCACTCCCCCGTGTGGGCCACCAGGACGGTGGGAGTACGGATCTGCTTGTACGCGATGCTGCCGGCCTCGGGCCTGCACACCCGTACCGACTCGCTCTGGTGCAGCGTTCCGTCGGGGCTGCGGGTGTCCATCACCATCCGCTGAATGCCCGGGGTCCGCTCCGTGAGGTCCAGCGAGGCCACGTGCGGCAGGCGTTCGGGCCAGCGGTCGGCGGCGTACAGGAAGTCGTACACCGCCTGCGGCGGCGCCTCGATGCGCAGGCTGTCCTCGAAGGTGTAGGGCGTCCTGGGGTTCTCGGCGGCGATCCGCATCCCGGCCAGTTCGGCCGGGCTGTTCTGGTGGAGGGCGTGCAGCACGAAGTGCTCGTCGCTGAACGCCTCGAACTCGTGGTGGAGTTCGAGGAGGGTCTCACCGCCGCCGATGTCCTTGGCCAGCCAGCGTCCGCTCATCGACGTCAGCGGCGCGGCCGGTTCCTCCTGGCGGAAGTCGACGGTCAGCGCGTGCGGGTCGAGAACCCGTTCGGAGGTCCAGCTGCGGATCTCCGAGCCCGCGAACGCCCAGATGCGGATGCGCTCCCGGCCCTCCGTGCGCGGCCCGCCCTCGACGTACTCGGTGTGGATGTTCGGCTCGAACATCAGCGGCCAGACGGTCACATCGGCAATGAGCGCGTGCACGGCCTCCGGAGCCGCCGCGATCCGGGTGGTGTGGACGGTGTTCGGCATGTGCCGGTCCCCTCGGTGTCGGTCAGTAACTTCCCAGGCCGCCGCAGACGTTGATCGCCTGGGCCGTGATGGCCGCGGCGTGGTCGTGGACCAGGTGGCCGACCATTGCGGCGACCTCCTCCGGGGCGGTGTACCGGCCCAGCGGGATCTTGGCGTTGAAGCGTTCGAGCACCTCGTCGGTGGTGGTGCCCCAGGCGTCGGCGTAGCCCTGGCGGACCCGTTCGGCCATCGGGGTCTCCACATAGCCGGGGCACACCGCGTTGACGGTGACGCCGGTCGCGGCGAGTTCCAGGCCGAGGGCCTTGGTGAAGCCGACCACCGCGTGCTTGGAGGCGGAGTAGGGGGCGCCGAGGACGACGCCCTGTTTCCCGGCGGTGGAGGCGATGTTGACGATCCGCCCCCAGCCGCGGCCGACGGCGCCGCCCTGGCGGAGCATCTCCCGGGTGATGCGGAAGACGCTGTTGAGGTTGGTCTCGATGATGTCGAGCCAGAGCTCGTCGGTGAGCTCGGCGGTGACTCCGCCACCGCTGCGCCCCGCGTTGTTGACGAGGACGTCGAGGCGGCCGTGGCAGGCGACGGCGGCCTCGACGAGTTCGCCCGCCGCCTTCGGATCGCGTACGTCGACGGCGAGGCCGTCCGCCTTCACACCCTTGGCGCGCAGCGCGGCCACCGTCTCGGCGACCGCGTCGGCACCGCGGGCGCAGACGAACAGGTCGAAGTCCTCGTCGGCGAGCCGTTCGGCGACGGCCCGTCCGATGCCGCTGGTCGCGCCGGTCACCAGCGCGGTACGGCCGGGGCCCTTGCGGCCTTTGGGCTCGCCGCTCTCCAAGGCACCGGCCCAGGCGCCGGGTACGGCCTTCTGGATCGTCATCTCACCACCACCGCCGCCGAGTTGAATCCACCATGTCCACGCGCCAGCACCAGCGCGGCGCGCAGGTCGACCGGGCGCGGGGCGCCGGTGACCAGGTCGAGATGCCAGCCGTCCTTGGGCCGGTCCACATGCGCCGCGGGCGGCAGCACCCCGTCCCGCAGCGCCAGCAGGGCCGCCACCAGGTCGAGCGTGGAGCCGCCGGCGCCGATCCGTCCGGTCATCGTCTTCGGTACGGCGACCGGGACGCCGTACGGCCCGAAGAGGTCGCCGATCACCTCGGCCTCGGCCGCGTCCAGCGCGGGCACCCCGGAGGCGTCGGCGAAGACGGCGTCGATGTCGTCGGGGGTCAGTGAGGCGTCGGCGAGGGCGAGCCGGGCCGCGAGGGCGAGGTTGCCGGGCCCGGTCGGCGGGTCGAAGGCGGCGGCGTACCCGGCGACCTCGCCGAGGACCTCCGCGCCCCGCTCCTCGGCGGCCGAACGTTCCTCCAGTACGACATAGGCGGCGCCCTCGCCGGGGACGTAGCCGGAGGCCTCGGGATGGAAGGGCAGGTAGGCGCGGGCCGGGTGGCTGTGCGGGCTGACCTGCCCGGTGGCGAGGTGGCCCGCCCAGCCCAGCGGGCAGAGCCCCGCGTCGGAGCCGCCGGCGAGCAGCACCCGGGTGCCGTCGCCGAGCCGGCGCCGGGCCTGGCCCACCGCGTCGAGTCCCCCGCACTGTTCGGTGACGAGGGTGCCGCTGGCGCCGCGCAGTCCGTGCCGGATGGAGACCTGGCCGGTGCACGCGGCGTAGAACCAGGCGAAGGACTGGTAGGCGCTGACACTGTCGCTGCCGGTGCGCCACAGGGCGCCCATCTCGTGCTGCCCGAACTCGTAGCCGCCGGCCGAGCTGGCGGTGAACACCCCGGTGCCGTACTCCTCCAGCTGGGCGGGGTCGACGGCGGCGTCGTCCAGGGCCTCGGCGGCGGCCGCCAGCGCGAGCCGGGTGAAGCGGGCGGTCTGCGGCAACAGCCTGCTGGGCACGTGCTGTTCGGCCACGAAGGAGGTGACCTCACCGGCGACCGGGGTACGGTTGACGGGGGCGTCGCGGGCGGGGCGCAGCGCGCTGACGCCGCGCAGGGTGGCCTGCCACCAGGCGCGGGTGCCGACGCCGTTGGGGGCGACGACACCGAGTCCGGTGACGGCCGCGCGCACCCGGGGGGCCGGGGCGGCGGAGGGGTCGGGGGTCATTCGGGCTTCCTCAGGACGAGGGCGCTCTGCAGGCCCCCGAAGCCACTGCCCACGCTGAGTACCGTGTTGAGGGGCTGAGCCCGCGCGGTCAAGGGTACGTAGTCGAGATCGCATTCCGGGTCCGGGGTGTGAAGGTTCGCGGTCGGCGGGATGGCGCCGTGCTCCAGGGCCAGGGCGCAGGCGGCCGCCTCCAGGGAACCGATGGCGCCCAGCGAGTGGCCGATCACCGACTTGATGGAGCTGACCGGCACGTCGTAGGCGTGTGAACCGAGGCTCAGCTTGAGCGCGTTGGTCTCGTGGACGTCGTTCTGCCGGGTCCCGGAGCCGTGCGCGTTGACGTAGTCGACGGCGTCGGCGGGCAGTCGGGCCTCGTCCAGGGCGGCGCCGACGGCGGCGGCGAGCTCGGTGCCGTCGGGACGCAGTCCGGTCATGTGGTAGGCGTTGCCGCGGGTGGCGAACCCGGCGATCTCGGCGTAGACATGCGCGCCGCGGCGGCGGGCGTGCTCCTTCTCCTCCAGGACGAGGATGGCGCCGCCCTCACCGAGCACGAACCCGTCGCGGGTGAGGTCGAAGGGGCGGCAGGCCTCGGAGGGGTCGTCGCCCTGGTAGGGGGTGGTGGCCTTGATGGCGTCGAAGGAGGCCGCGGTGATGGCGCACACGGGCGCCTCGGCCGCCCCGGCGAGCATCACGTCGGCGGCCCCCTCCGCGATGATCCCGGCGGCGTGGCCGAGGGCGTCCAGGCCCGAGGTGCAGCCGGTGGAGACCAGCGCGACCGGACCCTGGGCGGCGACGGTCCAGGCGACCTCGCGGGCGAGCGCACTCGGCACCATGTAGTCGTAGAGCTGCGGTACGGCGTAGGTGGTGTCGGTGCGCCAGTCGCGGCCCTCGTCGCTGAGCAGCGGGTAGGCCTGGTCCAGGCTGGTGGCGGCGCCGACCGCGCTGCCGATGCTGACACCGGTGCGCAGCGGGTCGAGGCCGCCGAGCGCGAGGCCGCTGTCGGCGACCGCTTCCCAGGCGCTGACCACGGCGAACTGCGCGGAACGGTCCATACGGTGGATCTCCCGGACGCCGAGGCCGGCGGCCGCGGGGTCGAAGTCGACCTCGGCGGCGACCCGGGAGCGGTAGGTGGAGGCGTCGAAGAAGCTGATGTGCCGGGTCGCGGCCCGGCCGCCGGTGAGCAGCGCCCAGTAGTCCTTGGTGCCGATCCCACCGGGGGCGACCACACCCAGCCCTGTGATCACTGCGCGTCGGGTCATGCGGGGATGGTCGGGGCGTTCGCTCAAGCGGTGGTGGAGGGGTGGAGAGGCCCGGCGGTGACCCCGAGATGGCCGAGCGGCGTCGGTTGACACAACCTCCCCTGGTGCACCGCTTCTTGACCACCTCTCTAGGCCATCTACCCAAACTGCAACCGCCGTGGGCACCCCCGAGAGAGAGGTAGAGGCTCGGTGACTGCAGCTCCTCACCCCAGCATCCATCCAACGGCGGCCTCGGACGCCGCCTCGCGGACCGGGCAGCGGACCGAGCAACTGTCCCGTGTGGTCATCCGGTTCGCGGGCGACTCCGGAGACGGCATGCAGCTGACGGGTGACCGGTTCACGTCGGAGACCGCGTCGTTCGGCAACGACTTGTCGACCCTGCCGAACTTCCCCGCCGAGATCCGCGCCCCCGCCGGCACCCTGGGCGGTGTCTCCTCCTTCCAGCTGCACTTCGCGGACCACGACATCCTCACGCCCGGCGACGCCGTGGACGTGCTGGTGGCGATGAACCCGGCAGCGCTGAGGACGAACCTGGCCGACCTGCGCTCCGGCGGTGAACTCCTCGTCAACAGCGACGAGTTCGACGCCCGCGCGCTGGCCAAGGCCGGGTACGAGACCTCCCCCCTGGACGACGACTCGCTCCAGGGGTACCGCCTGCACCCGGTCCCGCTGACCAGCCTCACCGTCGAGGCCCTCAAGGAGTTCGGGCTGACCCGCAAGGAGGCCCAGCGCGCCAAGAACATGTTCGCGCTCGGCCTGCTGTCGTGGATGTACCACCGGCCCACCGAGGGCACGGAGAGGTTCCTGAAGTCGAAGTTCGCCAAGAAGCCGCAGATCGCGGCCGCCAACATCGCCGCGTTCAAGGCGGGCTGGAACTTCGGCGAGACGACGGAGGACTTCGCGGTCTCCTACGAGATCGCCCCGGCCGCGAACACCTTCCCGTCCGGCACCTACCGCAACATCTCCGGCAACCTCGCCCTGTCCTACGGTCTGCTCACCGCCGCCCAGCAGGCGGATCTGCCGCTGTTCCTCGGCTCGTACCCCATCACCCCGGCCTCCGACATCCTGCACGAGCTGAGCCGGCACAAGAACTTCGGGGTGCGGACCTTCCAGGCGGAGGACGAGATCGCGGCGGCGGGCGCGGCGCTCGGCGCGGCGTTCGGCGGCTCGCTCGCGGTGACCTCCAACTCGGGTCCCGGGATGGCGCTCAAGAGCGAGACGATCGGTCTGGCCGTCGCTCTCGAACTGCCCATGGTCATCGTCGACATCCAGCGCGGCGGCCCGTCGACCGGCCTGCCGACCAAGACCGAGCAGGCCGACCTGCTGCAGACGATGTACGGCCGAAACGGCGAGGCCCCGGTGCCGATCGTGGCGCCGCAGACGCCCGCCGACTGTTTCGACGCGGCGCTGGAGGCCGTCCGGATCGCGGTGACCTACCGCACCCCGGTGTATCTGCTCTCCGACGGCTACCTGGCCAACGGGGCCGAGCCGTGGCGGATCCCCGAGCTGCACGAACTGCCGGACCTGCGGGTGCACTTCGCCGACGGTCCCAACCACACGCTGGAGGACGGCACCGAGGTCTTCTGGCCGTACAAGCGCGACCCGCTGACCCTGGCCCGCCCCTGGGCGATCCCGGGCACACCGGGTCTTGAGCACCGCGTCGGCGGCATCGAGAAGCAGGACGGCACGGGCAACATCTCCTACGACCCGGCCAACCACGACTTCATGGTCCGCACCCGGCAGCGGAAGATCGACGGCATCTGGGTGCCGGACATCGAGGTCGACGACCCGCACGGCGCCAGGACGCTGGTCCTGGGCTGGGGTTCGACCTACGGCCCGGTCACCGCGGCCGTGCGCCGGCTGCGCACCGCCGGGGAGCGGATCGCGCAGGCGCATCTGCGCCATCTCAGCCCGTTCCCGCGCAACCTCGGCGAGGTCCTCGGCCGCTACGAGCGGGTCGTGGTGCCGGAGATGAACCTCGGCCAGCTCGCGGCCCTGCTGCGTGCCCGCTACCTCGTCGACGTACGCAGCCACACCCAGGTGAGCGGCATGCCGTTCAAGGCGGAGCAACTCGCCTCGGTCCTGAAGGAGGAGATCCATGCCGGCTGACCTGCTCGCCCGTGACTTCAAGTCCGACCAGGAGGTGCGCTGGTGCCCGGGCTGCGGTGACTACGCGATCCTCGCGGCCGTGCAGGGCTTCATGCCCGAGCTCGGGGTGGCACGGGAGAACATCGTCTTCATCTCCGGGATCGGCTGCTCCTCCCGCTTTCCGTACTACATGAACACGTACGGAATGCACTCCATCCACGGCCGGGCCCCGGCGATCGCCACCGGCCTCGCCGTGACCCGGCGCGATCTGAGCGTGTGGGTGGTCACCGGTGACGGAGACGCGCTGTCCATCGGCGGCAACCACCTCATCCACGCCCTGCGCCGCAATGTGAACCTCAAGATCCTGCTCTTCAACAACCGGATCTACGGCCTGACGAAGGGCCAGTACAGCCCCACCTCGGAGCTCGGCAAGATCACCAAGTCGACGCCGATGGGCTCCCTGGACGCACCCTTCAACCCGGTGTCGCTGGCGATCGGCGCGGAGGCCTCCTTCGTCGCCCGGACCGTCGACTCCGACCGCAAGCACCTCACCGACGTCCTGCGCGCCGCGCATCGGCACCCGGGCACCGCGCTGGTGGAGATCTACCAGAACTGCAACATCTTCAACGACGGCGCCTTCGAGGTCCTCAAGGACAGGCAGCAGGCGCAGGAGTCGGTGATCCGTCTGGAACACGGCCGGCCCATCCGCTTCGGAGCGGACGGCGCCAAGGGCGTCGTCCGCGATCCGGCCACCGGCGATCTGGAGGTGGTCGAGGTGACCGCGCGCAACGAGGACCGGATCCTCGTCCACGACGCCCACTCGGCCTCCCCCACGACCGCCTTCGCCCTGTCCCGGCTCGCGGACCCGCAGACCCTGCACCACACGCCGATCGGAGTCTTCCGGGACGTCGAACGGCCGGTCTACGACACGACGATGGCCGACCAGCTGGACGCCGCCATCGAGCAGAACGGCAAGGGCGACCTCGCGGCCGTCCTCGCCGGCAGCGACACATGGAGCCGCTGATCCGTGCCCGCCCCGCCAGTACGTAAGGAGACCCAGTGAGCTCACTCGCTGCCGCCGACTCAGAGTGGCTGACCACAACAGTGATCGGCGGCGTCGCGCTGACGCTGTTGGTGGGCGTCGCCTTCGCCATCGGTGCCCGCCGCATACGCCAGCCCGCGGTCGTCGGTGAGATCGCCGCGGGCATCTGCCTGGGCCCGAGTCTGCTCGGTCTGCTGCCAGGAGATCTACCGGCGAAGTTCTTCCCGGCCGAGGCACGGGCCCATCTGGGCACCGCGGCCCAGATCGGCCTCATTCTCTTCATGTTCGTCATCGGCTGGGAGTTCGACGGCACGAGCTTCAGCGGACGCCGCAAGTCCACCGGCATCATCTGGCTGAGTTCGATCGCCTGCCCGCTCGCCCTGGGCATGAGCCTGGCCGCGCTGATCTACGGCACCTACGGGACGGTGAACGGCAAAGAGACAGGGATGTTCGAGTTCACCCTCTACCTCGGTGTGGCCATGTCGATCACGGCCTTCCCGGTACTGGCCCGCATCGTCGCCGACCAGGGGCTGCAGTTCAGCCGGGCCGGCGCGCTCTCGCTGGCACTGGCGGCGGCCGACGACGTACTGGCCTGGTGCATGCTCGCCCTGGTCGTGGCGCTGGTGACCGCCTCCGGCACGGGCGCGTTCGTGACGATGCTGCTGTGGTCGCTGGTGTACGTCGCCGGGATGCTGTGGATCGTCAAGCCGCTGCTCGCCAAGGTGTCCGCCAGGCTGCCGCAGTCGGCGAGCCCCTACATCATGGTCTTCGCCGCGTGCGGTGCCTTCGGCTCCGCCTGGCTCACCTCGGAGATCGGCATCCACGCCATCTTCGGCGCGTTCTTCTTCGGTCTGGTCATGCCGCGCGACCGCATGCTGATGCAGTCGGCCTTCGGTCCGATGGAGAGCGCCAGCAAGCTGCTGCTGCCCCTGTTCTTCGTCGTGACGGGTCTGTCCGTCGACCTCACCACGATGACCGGCCAGGGTCTGCTCGTGATGCTGGCCGTCATCACGGTGGCCTGCCTCGGCAAGCTCGGCGGCGTGGCGATCCCGGCCAAGCTGACCGGGATGAACTGGCGGGACGCCACCACGCTCGGGCTGCTGATGAACACCCGCGGTCTGACTGAGCTGGTCATCCTGAACGTCGGTCTGCAGCTGGGTCTGCTCAGCGTCGAGCTGTTCAGCGCCATGGTCATCATGGCGCTGGTCACGACCGCGATGGCCGCGCCGCTGTTGTCCGCCCTGCTGGCCCGGCCCAACGAGCGCGCCCATGAGGAGCTGCTGAAGTCCCGGCCCGCGGTCCATCAGGACTCCGTGCTCACCTCCCCAAAGTGACTGAAAGGCAGGCACGCACCATGGACTTCGCCTGGACCGAGGAACAGCGTCAGGCATACGACCGCACCCTGGCCGCCGTGCGTGAGGCGTTCCCCGCGAGTGACGGTACGGCCGAGTACTACGACCGGGGCGACTGGAAGCAGCTCGGTGAGCTCGGCCTGCTGGGCCTGTCGGTGCCGGCCGAGTACGGCGGCGGCGGGCTCGGCGCCCTGGACACGGCACGGCAGGTGGAGGCCCTCGGCCGCGGCTGTGACCGCACCGGCCTGGTGTTCGGTGCCTCGGCGCATCTGTTCGCCTGTGCCATGCCGATCGTCGACTTCGGCGGCCCGGCCCTCAAGTCCCGGATCCTGCCCGGGATGTGCTCGGGCGAGCTGATCGCGGGCAACGCGATGACGGAGGACGAGGCGGGCTCGGACGTCTCCCGGCTGAGCACGGTCGCCGAGCGCACCGACGGCGGCTGGATCCTCAACGGCGAGAAGAGCTTCGTCACCAACGGGCCGGCCGCGGACGTCTTCACGACGTACGCGACGACCGACCCCAAGGCGGGCTATCTGGGCGTCACCGGGTTCGTGGTGGAGCGTTCCGCGCCCGGTCTGACGGTCGGTGAGCCCTTCGAGAAGATGGGCATGGCCCATGTCCCGGCCGGGCGGCTGACGTTCGACAACTGCTTCGTGCCGGACGACCAGCTCCTCGGCGAGGAGGGCCAGGGCGGCTTCATCTTCCAGCACTCGATGGGCTGGGAGCGGTGCTGTCTGTTCGCCGGGTTCCTCGGGCTCGCCGACCATCTGCTGGACCGGGCCGTCGAACACGCCCGCACCCGCAAGCAGTCGGGGCGCCGGATCTCCCGCTTCCAGGCCGTGTCGCACCGGATCGCGGACATGAAGCTGCGCACCGAGAGCGCCCGGCTGCTGCTGTACCGGGCGGCCTGGGAGATGGACCGGGGCGGCCCCGCCACCCTGTGGATCGCCCTGTCCAAGCTGGCCGTCTCCGAGGGCGTGGTGGCCACGGCGCTGGACGCCATCCGGCTCTTCGGCGGTCGCGGCTACCAGCGCGCCGAGGGCATCGAGGCCGCCCTCAGGGACGCGGTGCCCTCCGTCATCTTCTCCGGCACATCGGACATCCAGCGCGACATCATCTCCAGGGAGCTGGGACTATGAGCACCAACGTCAGCCTGCACCGCCTGCTGTACGACTCCGCCCGGCGCTATCCGTACTCGGTGGCGGTGCACGGGGCGGACGGCCCCGTCGACTACCGCAAGCTCGACCGCCTCGCGGACCGGTATGCCGCGGCCCTGCTGGAGAGCGGGGTGGGCCCCGGCGACCGGGTGATCATATGGAGTCACAAGAGCGTCGACGCCATCGCGGTCATGCAGGCCGCGCTGCGTATCGGCGCCCTGTATGTGCCGGTCACCGGCTCCAACCCGCCCGCCCGGGTGGCCCGGATCGCCGCCGGCTGCGAGCCGGCGCTGGTCGTGGCCGACGCCGGCGGGGTGGAGCGGGCGCGGGCCGCCGAGTGGGACGCGGCGCCGTTGGCCGGGTTGGAGGAGCTGCTCGGGCGGGCCGAAGAGGGTGCGCGTCCGAAGCACTTCGTGAACGATCCGGACGACCCGGCGTACATCCTCTACACCTCCGGTTCCACCGGTGAGCCCAAGGGCGTGGTGATCAGCCACCGCAACGCGCTGGCCTTCGTGGACTGGGCGGTCGAGGAGCTCCAGCTCACCGTCTCCGACCGGCTGTCGAACCACGCGCCGTTCAACTTCGACCTGTCCGTGTTCGACCTGTACGGCGCCTTCGCCTCCGGTGCCTCGGTGCATCTGGTCCCCGAGGAACTCGCCTACGCCCCACTGCAGTTGGCGGAGTTCATGCGGCAGCGGCTGATCACCGTCTGGTACTCGGTGCCGTCGGCGATCAGCCTGATGATGCGGGAGGGCGGTCTGCTGGACGGGCCTGTCCCGTCGGCGCTGCGGGTCTGTCTGTTCGCCGGCGAGCCGTTCGCCATCCACCACGTCCAGGAGCTGCGCAAGAGCTGGCCCGGGGTACGGCTGCTGAACTGGTACGGCCCGACCGAGACCAATGTCTGCACCTCCTACGAGGTCACCGAGGCCGACCTGAAGCGCGACACCCCGCTGCCGATCGGCACGGCCTGCTCCGGTGACACCGTCACCCTCGACGGCCCCGAGGGCGGTGAGGGCGAGGTGGTCGTCACCGGCCCGACGGTGATGCTGGGCTACTGGGGGCGCGGCCCCCACGAGGGCCCGTACCGCACCGGTGACATCGCTCGCCTCGGGGCGGACGGGAACCTGGAGTACGTCGGACGCCGCGACCACATGGTGAAGGTGCGCGGCAACCGGATCGAGCTGGGCGAGATCGAGGCGGCCATCGGCACCCTCGAATCCGTCGCCGAGGTGACGGTTCTGGTGATCGGCACCGGCCTCACGTCCCAACTGCACGCGGTCGTCGTCCCCTCGCCGGGACAGCGGCCCTCCCTGCTCGCCATCAAACGCCGTTGTGCGGAAAGGTTGCCCACCTATATGAACATCGACCGTTTGCACATCGCAGAGGATCTGCCCAGGACGCCGAACGGCAAGCTCCACCGGGCCGCGCTCGTCACGGCCGTCGAGGCGGGTGAGCTGTGATGCAGACCGCCATGCCCACGCTCGCCCAGTCCGTCGACATCCAGCTGTTCCGCACCGTCATGGCGTCCCTGGCCAGCGGGGTGTCCATCGTGACCACACTCGACAAGGAGGACGAGCCGCGCGGGCTCACCTGCTCCGCGGTGTGCAGCGTCTCCGTCGACCCGCCGCTGCTGCTGGCGAGCGTCAGCAACCGCAGCGGCACGCTTCAGGCGGTGCTGGACCGGGCCCAGTTCTCGGTCAACATCCTCGGCTCGCAGGGCCAGATGGCCTCGCAGCTGTTCGCGTCCGGCGCGACGGACAAGTTCGAGCGCGTCCGGTGGACGCCGGGCCCGGAGACGGGCACCCCGCTGCTGGCGGTCACCGTGGGCCACGCGGAGTGCGAGCTCCACGACGCCGTGGAGGCCGGCGACCACACCCTGCTGATAGGCCGGGTGGTGGGCGGCGGCACCGCGGAGGACCGCTTCCCGCTCACCTACTGGCGAGGCTCCTACGCCCGGCTCCTCCCCAACGCGGCGTAGTTCTCCCGGCCCGGCCTCCCCTTCAGCCCGCCACCGAACCCGGTGGCGGGCTTCGGGGTTCACGAGACCGGCCGGGGCCGCACACACCACCACGCCGCCCCCTTCGTGAGGGGGCGGCGTGGTGGTGGGGAGTCGGTGCGGTCAGCGGGATGCTGCCGACGTCACCGAGGTCACGTTGTCGCGGGTCAGCAGGCGGCGGAAGTCCGCGGGGGCCGAGGTCTTGACCCACCACAGCATCTTCAGGCGCTTGGGGATGGTGAAGTGGTAGACCTTGGCCTCGGGGTCGCCGAAGGCGTACAGCGGGGGAATGAACTTCTCCCGGCGCAGTTCCGCGAAGATGCCCTCGGCGGCCGGCGCGGCCGGCAGTTCGCCGGCGCCCACGCGCTCGATCGTCCGGAGCGAGCGGTCGATGATGCCCCGCAGCCCCTCGGGTACGTGGAACCAGATGCCGCCCAGCTCGAAGCGCTCCACCGGCGTCCAGTCCCGGCCGTGGCTCGCCTCGACGTCGAGACGGGCCCGCTTGAGCGAGAGGTCGGCGAGGATCTGCCACAGCAGCCAGACCCGGGAGAAGGCGTTCCAGAGCCGGAAGTCCTGGCTCGCGACGCGGGCGCCGGACAGCCACCGGTCGTTGAAGGCGGCGAGCTCGTCCTGGAAGGCGGCGATGCGGGCGAAGGGCGCGGGCGAGAAGTCGTCGCGCCGCACCGCCGGGACCAGGGCCGTGGCGAGGGCGTGGACCATCTCCGCGGCCATGGTGACGTCACGGGAGAGGAACATGTCGTTGCGCGCCGCGGTCCGCTCCAGCGCGAACCAGCGCTCGCCGTGGGTGCGGGCGGCCGTGCGCTGCCACAGCGGGGCGCTCGTCCAGGGCCGGACCGCCTGCGCGGAGGCGAACTGCCGGGCCAGGTCGGGGAATTGCTCGACCACGACCCGGAAGGCCTTCTCGGGGTCCTCCGGAAGGTCCTCCCAGCGGCCGGGGTCGAGGCTGAGCGTCACGCCGGTGGCGGGGTTGCCGCCGTCGCGGTGGTTGTCGAAGCGGACGAGCTGGATCCAGCCGCCGTCGAAGATGTGGTGCACCGTGCCCTGGGACCAGGCGGTGGTGCGCGGGTACTCCGAGGCGTCGCGTACCTCCTCGAAGCGGGCGACGCCCGTCATGTGGGTGGCGATGACCCGGGAGCGCAGCGCGAGCCGCGGCTCGGTGTCGTCGCCGCCGTTGCGGGCCACCAGGGGGGAGCCGGGGCCGCTGACGTCCACGATGTAGCGGGCGCGCCACACATGGCCGTCGCTGGTCTCGACCCGGGCCCCGTCGGGGTCGGTCCACGCGTCGGTCGCGTGCACGCCGTGCGGCAGGACGGCCGCGCCGTAGCGGTGGGCCAGGCGCACGGTGTACATGTCGACACTGCGGCGCTCCAGATGCCACTCCGCGTGCTCGCCGGGAACATTGAACTGCACGGCTTCGTCGGGGCGTTGCTCCTGCCCCCGGCGGTGGTAGAGGAAGCCGAGGCTCTTCTTGATGCCGCTGTCCCGGCGGATGTCCTCGGGCAGGTCCGGGAAGAGGCCGAAGGCCGCGATCTCCGGGATGCCGAAGCGCTTGGCCAGCAGCAGGAAGACCTCGGCCGTGTACGGGACCGTGGTCTCCCCGGAGGCCTCGGTGCGGTCGTGTGCGGCCGGTACGAGCAGGACCCGCACGCCCTGCTTGGACAGCACGGCGCCGAGCAGGCCGCCTGCGAGCGTGCCGCCGAGGATGGCCACGTCGTACTTCTCCGCGGGGTCGGGGGCCCGGGCGCTGCCCGGGTCGGGCAGTGCGGACGCCTGGGATTTCGTCACGCTCTCCTCCTGATGTCTGGCATGTCGTTCGTGTACGGCGCGAGTTCGCCGTCACAGCCCTGTGGCCGACGGGACATGACGTCCCGCCGGCCGCGAGCGGGCCCCCTTCGCCCGCTCAGAAGATTCGCTTGCCCTTCACGAAGTGCTTGACCGCCTCGACCGCGGTGCCCACCATGTACGGCCGCATGTCCTCGGGCGCCTTGGTGCGGGACCACAGCAGCATGTTGCGCAGCCGCTTCGGACTCGGGTCGATGAACCTGGCGTCAGGGTCGGCGATCTGCAGGGACGGCGGGATCCAGTCGGCCTGGCGCAGCTTGGTGAACAGCTTGTCCGCGGCGTCCTGGGAGTCCATCTCCCCGGCGTCCACGGCCTCGCAGTAGTCGGCCATCTCGTCGAAGATCTGCCGGTACTCGGGCTTGTCCGGCCACCACAGTCCGGGGCTCGGCACGTCCTCCATCGCCTTCCAGATCTCCGGGTCGTTCCGCCGCCGGGCCTTGAGGTCCTCGTGGATGACGCGGAAGGCGCCGGGCAGCGAGCCGTAGCTCCAGATCCGGAAGACCGCGTTCCAGAGGTCGTAGTCCGAGAAGCTGATGAACGCCGAGTTCACCAGGCGGTCGTTGAAGTGGAGCAGGTTCTGCTCCAGCTGCTCGACGTACTCGAACTGCGCCGGCTCGAAGTCGTCCCGCTTCAGCGCCCGGATCAGACGCCAGGCGAGCACGTTGAGGATCTCCGCCGTGTTGGACAGACCTCGCGAGAACAGCGGGTCGACGAAGCCGGCCGCGTGCGGCAGCAGGATCCAGCGCTCGCCGACGACCTGCTTGGACGAGTACTGCAGCCGGCCGGTGCTCACCCAGGGGCGGACGCTGCGCGCGTTGGCCAGCTGCCGCTTGACCAGCGGGAACCGGTCGACGTGGTGCCAGAACTCCTCCTCGGCCGTCATGTCGCTGGGCTTGGGGTAGCGACGCGGGTCGAGCTGGAGGCCGACACTGCACAGCGGGTTGGTGCTCTTGGGGTGGTTGTCGAACGGGATGATCCAGAACCAGCCCCGGTCGAACATGTGGTGCATGGTGCCCTCGTGCCAGGGCCGCGGCGGCACGTCGTTCGGGCCCATGCGCGTGTGGTCGTCGACGCGGTCGACGTTGATCATGTGGGTGAAGATCGAGCGGGCGTGGTGCTTGAGCTTGCACGGCTCGTCCCGCAGGCCGAGCTGTTCGGCGAGCGGCGAGCGGAATCCACTGCCGTCGACGACGAAGCGGGCCCGGTGAGTCGTACCGTCCTCACCGATGACCGTGACGCCGTCGTCGTCGAAGTCCACCTTGTCGACGCGGTAGTTCTGCAGGGCCTCGCAGCCGTACTTCAGGGCCACGTGGAACAGGTACTGGTCGATGTCCTGGCGGAAGTAGTGGCTGGCCAGGTGGAGGACCTTCGGCAGCCGGAACTGGTTGATCTCCCGCGGGTCGGGCTCCTGGCCGTCGCGGTGGATCATGAAGCCGAAGTGCCGCTTCAGACCGGAGGAGGTGCTGATGTACTTGTTGCACTCCTCCAGGCTGCCGAGGTGGCCGATCTCCGGCACGCCGTAGCGGTGGGCGAGCATCCTCAGGTGAACCAGCGTGTAGCCGACGGTCGACTCACCGATGGCGAACCGCGGATGGGAGCCGGCGTCCATGAGCAGGACCTTGTTCCCGGCCTTGGCCAGGATCGCGCCGAGGACGGAGCCGGCCAGGCCGGTGCCGAGGATGACGACGTCGTAGGTGTCGTTCGACTGCCGCTTCATCTCACTCCTCGTCTCGGTGGCCATCAGCTCGCGCTCGCGTTCCGCTGCTTGATGACCCGGCCGATCACCGGCCAGTACGCGGCCATGTGCTTGAGCTCCTCGGTGACCTTGAACTCCTCCTTGTCGAACCGCTTGCGCAGGAAGAGCGTGAGACCGTCGTAGACCAGCTCGCCGATCTCGTCCGGGGCGTCCTTCTTCGCCCACTGCAGCGTCTGCAGGACCTTGAGCGTGGTGGCGTCCGTCCAGTGGTTGTCCGGCTCGGACAGACCGAAGGCGGGGGGAACGAAGTCGGCCGCGCGCAGCTGCGCGAGGATCTCCTCCGAGGCGTCCCGCGGATCGACCTCCCCCTTCTGGACCGCCTGCACCAGGCTGCTGACGTTCTTCAGCAGCTGGCGGACCGGGGCGTAGTCGGGGATGGCGCCGTCGGGTGCCTGGCGCTCCAGCCGTTCGAGGCCGGCCGGGTCCCGGCGGTCCAGGTAGGTGGCGTAGGCCCGGTTGATCTCGAAGGTGGCGAGGATCTGGCCGAGCGACCACACACGGAACCACGCGTTCCAAAGGAACCAGCTGCCGAACGAGGTGTACGCGTTGGCCACCAGGTCGTCGTTGAAGTCGAGCAGACCCTGCTCCAGCTCCTGGACGTACTCGAACCGCTCGACGGAGAAGTCGTCGTCCTTGATGGCGTCCAGCAGCCGCCAGCCCAGCGCGTGGATGATCTCCATGGTGTTGGACAGGCCACGGGAGAACAGGGCGTCCACGAAGCCGGCCGCGTGCGAGGTCAGGCACCAGCGGTAGCCGACGGTCTGCTTGGAGGAGTACTGGAGACGGCCGGTGCGCACCCAGTCCCTGGTCGCGACCGCGTTCTCGAACTGCGGGGCGATGTCCGGGTACTTGGCGATGAAGGCGCGGAACTCCTCCTCGGGGGAGAGGCCTTCGGGCACCGGGTGGATCCGTGGGTCCAGGTTGATGCCGACGCTGCACAGCGGGCTGGTGGACAGCGGGTGGTTGTCGAAGGGGATGACCCACATCCAGCCGCCCTCGAACATGTGGTGGAGGGTGCCCTCGCTCCACGGGCTGGGGTTGTGGTGCGTGCCCTTGGGCAGCGTGTCCTCGTAGGGCTTGACGCCGATCATGTGCGTGAAGAGCGAACGCGACTGGTGGCGCAGCCGGCTGGGCTCCTCGCGCACGCCGAACTTCTGGGCCAGCGGGGAGCGGTGACCGCTCGCGTCCACCACGAACTTGACCCGCACCGGGTCGCCCTTGTCGGGGATGACCGTGACGCCCTCGTCGTCGATGTCGACGTCGACGATCTTCGTCTGCTGGCGTATGTCGGCGCCGTACTTGATGGCGACGTTCACCATCCAGGCGTCGGTGTCCTGGCGGAAGAAGTGGTTCTCGGTGTGCGTGATCTTCGGGATGGGGAACATGCTGGTTTCCAGCGGGTTCTGCCGCGCACCCTCGCGGTGGTAGAGGAAGCCGAAGTTGCGCTTCACCCCGCAGTTGGTGGAGATCTTCGACTGGACGGCCTCGAAGGTCGTCAGCCATTTGATCTCCGGCACGTTGTACCGCTCGCTGACCAGCCGCATCATCATCGACGTGTACGGAATGGTCGACTCGCCGATGGCGAAACGGGGGTGCGTGCCGGCGTCGAGGACCAGCACTTTCGCGCCGTTGCGGGCGAGGCACGCGGCCAGCGTCGTACCAGCGAGGCCGGACCCGAGAATGGCCACGTCGTACTGCGGTGCCGCCATGGGTTTCGGCGTGGTGGCAGGGGGCATCAGATCTCTCCTCAGTGGTCCCGGCATCCGTTTCGGCACACCGTAAGAACGCCCGCTTGAGGCAGACTCGGCCACCGCTCAGGGCCACCGCGCTTGACCCCGGCCGCGTCCACGGCGTACCGCCGCCTTCGTGGGGCAGCGGCACGCCGGGCGGACCGGGTGCTGGGTCAGGCCTGGATCCAGCGGAGATAGGTGTTGGACAGTTCGGCCTGGGCGCGGGTACGGGAACCCGCCCAGGCGCAGTAGCCGTCGGGGCGGATCAGGATGACCTCGGGCCTGCGCCACTGTCCGGAGTCCGCGACGACCCGGCCGGTGAGCCGGACGAGGTTGCCGTCCGTCTCCGGTACCGACGGCAGCAGCGGGGCGCCGGAGCCGGAGTCGATCAGGACGAAGCCGCCCTGGCGCAGCGCCTCGTGGAGCCGCTGCGGGGTGCCGCCGCGCCCGGCGATCTTGAGGTCGGGGACCCGGGTGCCGACGAGGGGCGAGGCCCCGGCGGCCGCGGCCATGGACGGGTAGCTCGTGTAGATGCCCGACAGATGCCCGACCGCGGTCTGGTGGGTGACGGGAACCCGGCTGGCCACGGTCATCACGGCCTTGCGCGCGATCCGCGCGGGCAGCCGGTCGGACGTCATCATGCGGGTGGCGATGTCCGTCACCTTGATCACGCCCTGGGAGACCCGGCGCCGCTCCTCCGCGAAGGTGTCGATGAGGTCGTCGGCGGCCCGCCCCTTGACCACGGCGCTCAGCTTCCAGCCGAGGTTCATGGCGTCCTGGATGCCGAGGTTGAGCCCCTGTCCGCCGAGCGGGGAGTGGACGTGCGCGGCGTCACCGGCGATGACCATACGGCCCTTGCGGTAGAACGACGCCTGGCGCTCCTGGATGTGGAAGCGCGAGGTCCACAGCGGCTCGCTGGGCCGCATGTCCCGTCCGAACAGCTTGCGCAGGGTCTGGTCGACCTCGGCGAGCGTGACCGGGTTGTCCGACCAGGGCTTGTCCCGGTCGATGACGCCCATGCGGTACCAGCCGTTGCCGAAGTCGGTCGCCACCACGAGTCCGGCCCGGCCGACGCGGATCAGCAGCTGGTCGTCGAGCGGGGTGCCCAGCTTCACATCGGCGACGATGATCGTGTACGGGTAGGTCGCGCCGGTGAACTCGGCGCCCATGGCCTCCCGCACCCGGCTGCGCGAGCCGTCGCAGCCGACCAGCCAGGAGGCGGTCTCCTCCCACTCCCGGCCGTCCTGCTCCAGGGTGCAGGAGACGACACGGCCCTCCTGCCGGCAGTCGGCGAGGGTGACCCCGCGGTCCACGACCACCCCGAGTCCGGTGGCGCGCTTCTCCAGGATCTCCTCGGTCTCGCCCTGCGGGATGATGGTCAGCTGCCCGTAGTCGGTGGCGAGCCGGCCCATGTCGAAGAGCGAGTCGCCGAGCGACACCCGCACCCGCGGCACCGGGTTGGCGCGGGCCAGCACCTCTTCGGCGAGCCCGCGCATGTTCAGGACCTCCATGGTCCGTCCGTGCAGTCCGAGCGCCCGGGACTCCCTGGTGCGGTGTTCGCGACGCTCGACCACCCGGCAGCGCACGCCGGCCATGGCGAGTTCCCCGGCCAGCATCAGACCGGTGGGGCCGGCGCCGGCGATGATCACGTCGTACGCGGCGGTCTTCTTGTCCACAACGATGGCCTCTCTTATCGGGTTGCCGCGGATGTGGCCGACGCGGCGGCGTCGGGGCCGGCGGCCGTCTGGGCGGGAGGTAACGGCGCCATCAGAAGATGCGCCTGCCCTTCAACTTCGCCTTGACCGCCTCACGAGCATTGCCTTGCATCATCCGCTTGACCACTGGGTCGGCCTCGGTGGCCAGCCAACGGGCGGTCTTCGCCATCACCTTGGCGTTGGGGATCATGAAGCGCAGGTCCCGCTCGGCGAAGCCGAAGTGCTTGGGCACGAAGTTCGCGCTCTCCAGCTGCGCGTAGACCGTGTCCGCCGCCTCGCGCGCGGTGACCTTGCCGGCCTCGTACTTGAGGCACTCCTCGATCAGGCTGTCGTACAGGCCCTTGAAGCCCTCGTGGTCCGGCCAGTACAGGCCGGGGTAGGGCGCCTTCTCCAGGTCCTTGAAGTGCTGGTCGCGGCCGTCCTTGAAGTACTTGAACAGGCCCTCGGACAGCCGGTAGGTGCCCGCGTTGGCGCCCCAGGACCAGATCCGGTAGACGGCGGTCCACAGGTCGTAGTCGCTGAAGGAGATGAAGGAGGCGTTGACGAGTGAGTCGTTGTAGTCGAACAGCCCCTGCTGCATCCGGTCGACGTAGTCGAAGCGCTCGCGGGAGAAGTCGCCGTCCTTGACGGCGTCCAGCAGCCGCCAGGCGAGGCTGTTGATGGCCTCGGCGGTGTTGGACAGACCGCGGGAGTAGAGCGGGTCGATGAAGCCGGCCGCGTGGGAGAGCAGGAACCAGCGGTCGCCGGCGCACTGCCGGGAGGAGTACTGCAGGCGGTCCGTGGAGGTCCAGGAGCGGACCGGGCGCGCGCCCTCGAACTGGCGGGCGATGTCCGGGAAGCGCGCCGCGTGGTGGTAGAACTCCTCCTCCGGCGTCATGTCCGCGGACTTGGGGTAGGTGCGCTCGTCGAGGGTGAGACCGACGCTGCACAGCGGGTTGCGGGAGACAGGGTGGTTGTCGAAGCCGATGACCCAGAACCAGCCGCGCTCGAAGAGGTGGTGCACCGTGCCCTGGTACCAGGGCGAGGGCGGGGTGTCCTCGGGGGCGCGGTCGAACAGCTCGTCGGTGGGCCGTACCCGCGTCATGTGGTTCCAGATCGACCGCGAGTGGTGGCTGAACCGGCACGGGTCCTCGCGCAGGTTGAACTTCTCGGCCAGCGGGGAGCGGTGACCGCTGGCGTCGACGACGTACCGGGCGCGGTACTGCTCGCCCTCGGCGGTGCTCAGGGTGACGCCCGCGTCGTCGAAGTCGACGTCGGCGACCCGGAAGTTCTGCCGGCCCGCGGCGCCGTACTTCAGGGCGACGTGGTACATGTACGCGTCGGTGTCCTGCCGGTAGAGGTGGCTCGCCTCGTGCAGCAGTCCGGGGGTGCCGAACTGGTTGACCTCGCGCGGGTCCTGGGGCTGGCCCTCGTGGTGCAGCAGGAAGCCGAAGTGCTTCTTCACGCCGAACCGGGGGCCGAGCACCTTGGTGGCGTTGGTGAAGGTGGCGAGCGTCTTGATCTCGGGCACGTCGTAGCGCTCGGCTATGGTCCGCAGACAGACCAGCGTGTACGGGATGGTGGACTCGCCGATCGCGAAGCGCGGGTGGGACGAGGCGTCCAGGAGCAGGACCTTGACGCCGTTGCGGGCGAGGACGGCGGCGAGCATGGAGCCGGCGATGCCGGACCCGAGGATCGCCACGTCGTGCACCGGGGACGAGCCACCGGCCGTGGTCTCCATGTCGGACATGAGGAACTCCAGAGGGTGTGGGAGCTGATGGGGGGTCGGGCTCGGTTCGGGTGCGGTCACTTGGGCTCGGGCACCCTGAGCGCCCGCCCGATCAACGGCCAGCCCGCGGCGATGTGGGTGAGCTCCTCCGAGATCTTGAACTCCTCCTTGTCGAACCGCTTCTTGATGAAGAGCGTGAGGCCCTCCCAGGTCAGGTCCCCGATCTCCTTGGGGGCCTGGGTCCGCGACCAGCGCAGGGTCTGCAGGATCTTGGCGGTCGACGCGTCGGTCCAGTGGTTGTCGGGGTCGGCGAGACCGAAGGCGGGCGGCACGAAGTCGGCGTCCCGCAGCAGCTGGATGAGGATGTCGGCTGCCTCGCGGTGGTCACGGTGCCCGTTCTGGACCTCCTGGACCGTCTCGCTCATGGCCTTGAGCAGCTTCCGGGCCGGGGCGTAGTCGGGGATGGCGCCGTCCGGGGCCTGACGCTCCAGGCGTTCGAGGACCTTGGGGTCGTGGTTCTCCAGGAAGCGCGCGTAGGAGCGGTTGATCTCGAAGGTGGCGAGGATCTGGCCGAGCGACCACACCCGGAAGTAGGCGTTCCACAGGAACCAGCTGCCGAACGAGGTGTACGCGTTGGCCACCAGGTCGTCGTTGAAGTCGAGCAGACCCTGCTCCAGCTCCTGGACGTACTCGAACCGCTCGACGGAGAAGTCGTCGTCCTTGATGGCGTCCAGCAGCCGCCAGCCCAGCGCGTGGATGATCTCCATGCTGTTGGACAGACCGCGCGAGAAGAGCGCGTCGACGAAACCGGCCGCGTGCGAGGTCAGGCACCAGCGGTAGCCGATGGTCTGCTTGGAGGAGTACTGCAGCCGCCCCGTGCTCACCCAGTCCCGGGTCGCGACCGCGCCCTCGAACTGCGGGGCGATGTCCGGGTACTTGGCGATGAAGGCGCGGAACTCCTCCTCGGGGGAGCAGTCCGGCTTGGGGTGGATGCGCGGGTCGAGGTTCAGTCCGACGCTGCACAGCGGGTTGGTGGCCCGCGGGTGGTTGTCGAAGGGGATGACCCACATCCAGCCACCCTTGAACATGTGGTGGAGGGTTCCCTCGCTCCACGGGCTGGGGTTGTGGTGGGTGCCCTTGGGGACGGTGTCCTCGTAGGGCTTGACGCCGACCATGTGGGTGAACAGCGAGCGCGAGTGGTGGCGCAGCCTGCTGGGCTCCTCGCGCAGACCGAACTTCTGGGCCAGCGGGGAGCGGTGACCGCTCGCGTCCACCACGAACTTGACCCGCACCGGGTCGCCCTTGTCGGGGATGACCGTGACACCCTCGTCGTCGATGTCGACGTCCACGATCTTCGTCTGCT
This sequence comes from Streptomyces sp. P17, assembly GCF_032436805.1. Taxonomy (NCBI): domain Bacteria; kingdom Bacillati; phylum Actinomycetota; class Actinomycetes; order Kitasatosporales; family Streptomycetaceae; genus Streptomyces; species Streptomyces sp. P17. Next base: position 31,372 of record NZ_JAVRBF010000002.1, read on the forward strand.
GACGGACCTCGGCGCCGTAGTTGACGGCGACGCCGAGCATCCAGGCGTCGGTGTCCTGGCGGAAGAAGTGGTTCTCGGTGTGCGTGATCTTCGGGATCGGGAACTCGTTGGTCTCCAGCGGGTTCTGCCGCGCACCCTCACGGTGGTAGAGGAAGCCGAAGTTGCGCTTCACCCCGCAGTTGGTGGAGATCTTCGACTGGACGGCCTCGAAGGTCGTCAGCCACTTGATCTCCGGCACGCCGTACCGCTCGCTGACCAGTCGCATCAGCATGGAGGTGTACGGGATCGTCGATTCGCCGATGGCGAAACGGGGGTGCGTGCCGGCGTCGAGCACGATCACCTTCGCCCCGTTGCGTGCCAGGCACGCGGCCAACGTGGTTCCGGCCAGGCCTGATCCCAGGATGGCCACGTCGTACTGAGGTGACGTGGGGTGCATCGAGCGGAGGGCGGCAGTCGGCATGAGCCTCTCCTTAGCCGTTTTTAGCCCCATGGGCTTTCGTTTCGGCCAAGCTAGAAGCAGCGCCTCGAAGGTCACTCATATTCCGGTCGGGCTGATCTATAACCGCGGGTAACCAGACGTTGGGTCACACAAATACCCGCAGTCGCCCATGCGTCGCGCCTGAGAACAACAGATGAACACGGCAGGATGCACACAACACGACGACCGGCCTCCCCGCCGGGGGAGTCCGGTCGTCGTGTGCGTTCGGGAACTCAGCCCAGGTGCGCCATCGGAGACCCGTGCGAGGCCTCCCCCGGCGCCGGCTTCGGCGCGTTCATCAGCGCGGCCAGGATCACCGCACCGCACGCCATGATGGCCCCGGCCCAGGTGAAGGCGGTGGTGAAGCCCTCCACCATCGCCGCCTGCACCACGGCGGGGTCCTTCGCCTGCGCGCCCTGCTCGGCGAGTGACTCACCGGCCGCGTCCGCGGCCAGCGTGCTGAGCAGCGCCACACCGATGGAACCGCCGATCTGCTGGGCGGTGTTGACGGTGCCCGAGGCGACGCCGGCGTCCTCGTCGGCGACCCGGTAGGTCGCGTAGTTGACGGACGGCGCAATCAGCAGACCCATACCCGCACCCAGGACGAACAGGGCGGGCATGACCATGGCCCAGTAGGACGAGTCGGCTTCCAGCGCGGCCAGCCAGAACAGCGCGGAGGCCGCGATGATCATGCCGGGCACCACCATGGCGCGCGGCGGGACCTTGGGGAGGATCTTGGGCGACAGACCGCCGGCGAACATACCGACACCGACCGGCATCGGCAGGAAGGCCAGACCGGTCTCCACCGGCGAGTACCCCTTGACCAGCTGGAGGTAGAAGGTCAGGAAGAACAGCGCGCCGAGCATGGCGATCATGCCGACGGCCATGGCGAGGTAGGCGCTGCCGCGGGTGCGGTCGGCGATCACCCGCAGCGGCAGCAGCGGATGCGAGGAGCGGGCCTCGACGGCGAGGAACACCGACAGGAGCACCGCCCCGGTCACGAACAGGCCGATCACCAGACCGGAGCCCCAGCCCTCGGACTCGGCCTCGCTGCACGCGTACACGATGGCGACCAGGCCGCTGGTGACCAGCAGGACGCCGGGGATGTCGAAGCGGGCGCGCACCGCGGCGCGCACCTCAGGGCCGAGGTAGAGCACGCCGAACGCGGCGATCAGGGCGATCGGCGCGTTCACGTACATGCACCAGCGCCAGTCCATGTACTCGGTGAGGAAACCACCGAGCAGCAGACCGATGACGGCACCGCTGGCGACGATGGAGCCGAAGATGCTGAACGCCTTCGCCCGTTCCTTCTGGTCGGTGAAGTTCACCGAGATCAGCGACAGCGCGGTGGGGGCGAGCAGGGCGCCGAAGACACCCTGGAGGGCACGCGCGGTGAGCAGCAGCTCGATGTTGCCGGCCGCACCGCCCAGACTGGAGGCGATCGCGAAGCCGGCCAGGGCGATCAGGAAGGCCCGCTTGCGGCCGGAGTAGTCGGCGATACGGCCGCCGAGCAGCAGGAGGCTGCCGAAAGCCAGGGTGTACGAGGTGACCACCCACTGCCGGTTCTCATTGGAGAAACCGAGGTCGGCCTGGAGCTCCGGCAGCGCGACGTTCACGATCGTGATGTCGAGAACCACCATCAGCTGGGCCAGGCAGATGAAGACGAGGGCCGTCCAGCGCTTGGGGTTCGCTGACGGGGCCGCTCCGACGGCGGTACCGCCGGGGACCCGGTCTTCGGATGTGGTCATGGGGGGAGATGCCTTTCTCCGTCGTGTTCCGCGGCCCCCAGCGGGGGCCGCGGTCCTTGGCTCGGCCGGGCGGGTCGGCCGCCGCAAGGGGCGGGGGCGTCACCGCGACATGAATTCACCCGTTGATGGATTCATCCTGCCATGAATTATTCTCCCCGCGCGACGGTGCAGGCAAGTACCCCGTTCGGACCATCCACCCGAAGTAGAGCGAAAGCAGTGACTCGTCAAGGGGAGGACAAGCGATTCCCGAGCCGGCCAGCGCGTGCACGGCGTTCGTGGCGTCGTAGTCGATGGCCTCCTCGCCGCCGACGACGAACTCCTCGACCACCCCCATGACGGGGTGCAGCTCGTTGTCGTTGACGCCGAACGACTCCTGGAGCGTCCCCCACCACTGCTCCACCGGCACCGTGCGGAACTCCCAGCCGTGCCGCTCCATCGCGGACAGCAGCTCCTTGAAGGCCGCCTTGCGCCGGTTGACCAGGTGGTACGTCAGTCCCCACTCGTGCGGCCGGCGGGAGATCCGCACCAGCGCCGAGGTGACGTAGTCGACCGGGGTCATCTCGATCTCCAGATCGAGATCCGGAGCCATCCCGAGCTGCACACAGCCCTTGATCACCCGGGTGGTGAAGTGCGTGGTCAGACAGGCGCCGGTGCGCGAGTCGCCGAGCACCCGGCCGGGCCGGTGCATATCGACCGGGATGCCGCGCTCCTGCGCCTGGCGGACCAGCAGCTCGGCCGCCCACTTGGTCTGGACGTACCCGGTCACCAGCTTCCCGGCGCCGAGGATGTCGTCCCCCTCACCGATCACGGTGCGGCCGTCGGCGGGGATGCCCCAGATGCCGTACGTCGACACGTACGAGACCGGGATCTGCGCCGGACCCGCGCAGGCGAGCCGGAGGATCTCCTCGGTGCCGGTCAGGTTCGCCGGGCGCAACTGCTCATAGGTGTAGGAGAAGTTGACCCAGGCGCCGTTGTGGTAGATCGCGTCCACGGTGCCCGCGAGCCGGGTGAAGTCGGCGTCCGTCAGGCCCAGTCGGGGCTTGCCCAGATCGCCGGGGACGACCGTGATCCGGTCCTCGGCGCCCTCCCGCCACGGCAGGTACTGCTCCAGGTTCTGCCGGATCCGGGCCAGGCCCGACTCCGGTGCGTCACAGCGGACCAGGCAGTGGACGGTGGCGCCGGTGGTGGCCAGCAGCTCGTCGAGGAGATAGGCCCCGAGGAAGCCGGTGGCGCCGGTGAGCAGGACATCTGTCGGGTTCGTGTAGCCGTCGCCGACCGGGCCCGCCGGCACGATCGCCGGGTCGAGGGAGACATCGGCCGCGATGAGCGCCGGCTCCGTCCAGTCCGCGGCCGGCTCGGGGGCGGCCTCGCCCTCGCCGCCGAGCTCGGTGTCGAGCAGCCGCATCCAGTCCTCCAGCGTGGTCCGCTCGAAGAACTGGCCAGGGCGCACGCTGATGCCCAGATCGCCCTTGCAGCGCTTGACGACCTCCATCACCATCAGCGAGTCCAGGCCGTGCGACATCACGTCCGCCTCCGGCAGCACCGACTCCGGCGGCACCGCGAGCACCTCGCCGAGCACCTGCTGGAGATAGCCGGTCAGCACGGTCGTACGGCCTGCCGGGTCGGCGCCCTCAAGGGCCTGGAGCACCGCTGTCGAGGTCCCCGAGCCGGTGCCCTCGTCGATCTCGACGGTGCGCAGCACCGGTCGGTCGGCGCGGGCCTCCATGACCGGCTTGTACACCGACCAGTCGGCGGCGCACACCACGGCCTGCGGCGCGTCCCCGGCGAGCAGGGCGTCCAGCAGCTTCAGGCACTGCGGTGCGGACAGGGTGCGCAGACCGGTGGAGGTCAGGAACTCCAGGACATCGGCGCCGAACAGGTTCGACGCCAGCTCCCACGGGCCCCAGCTCACGGTGAGCGCGGTGAGCCCCTGGGCGTGCCGGTACTCGGCGAGCGCGTCGAGGAAGGAGTTGGCGGCCGCGTAGCTGGTCAGGTGCTGCGACCCCCAGGTGGCGGCGATCGAGGAGAAGCCCAGGAAGAAGTCGAGCTCAAGTCCCTCGGTCAGCTGGTGCAGCAGCCAGCCGCCGACCACCTTGGGCCGCCACACCGCGTCGTACTCATGCGGATCCGACACCGGGATGTCCCGCAGGAACTGCGGTACGGAGGTGCCTGCCGCGTGCACCACACCGCGCAGCGGCCGAAGGCCCGTCGCCAGGCCCTGGATCACCGGCAGCATGTCCTCGACGTCGTTGACGTCGGCCGCGACCACGTCGACCTGCACCCCGGTCTCCTCCAGCGCGGCGACGAAGTCGACACGCTCGCGGACGGAACCGGTCAGGCCCGGGTCGTTCCACTGGTGGCGGGGCGGCAGCGGGGTACGGCCGAGCAGGACGAGCTTGCCCGCGCCGTTGTCGGCGAGATTGCGGGCCAGGGTCTGTCCGATGCCGCCGAACGCACCGGTGATCAGATAGGTGCCCTGCCGGTCGATCCGCGGTCGGCGCCGCAGCTCCTCGGCGGTGAGCGTGAACTTCACCAGCCGTGCCACCCGGCGGCTCTGGCCGCGCAGCGCCTGCTGGTCCTCGGCGGCGGTGTCGGCGAGCGCCGCGGCCAGCGCCGCGCCCTCGTCGTTCTCCCCCGCCTCCGGGTCGAGGTCGACGGCTCCGGCCCAGTGCTCGGGGTGCTCCAGCGCGACCACCCGGCCAAGGCCCCACAGCGTTCCGGCGAAGGGCGAGGTGACGCCCTGCTCCGGCAGCGCGGGCACGGCGCCCCGGGTGACCAGGCTGAGCCCGGTCTTCGTGCAGGCCGAGCGGGCGGTCATGCCCTGGACCAGGGCGACGGCGGCCAGTTCGGCGCGGTCCCGGAAGACGGTGAGCGAGTCCGCGTCGGCGGCGTCCGGGCGCGGCGCGTCCAGGCCGGTCAGCAGTACGACCCGGTGCGGGGCGACCTCGTCGGGCAGTTCGCGCAGCCAGTCGTCCAGGTCGGGGGCGCCGGACTCCTCGATGCGGCAGTGCGCGCCACGGGCCCGCAGCGCCGAGGCCAGCCGGCGGGCGGTGCCGGTGCGGTCGGGCACCAGCAGCCAGCCCTGCCCGGACAGGTCCGGTTCGGCGGGGGCCGGTTCGGTCTCCTGCCATTCGAGCCGGGTGAGCAGCTCCTCCGGGTGCCGCCAGGGCGCCGGGGCGGGGGCGGCGGACACCGGCTGGCTGACGACCATCAGCTCGCGGATGCCGCCCAGGTAGGCGCCGTCCTCGGCGAACAGGTCGACGCTGCCGCAGACCGTGCCGGGCTCCTTGCCGGCCTGGGCGATGGCCCGGACGTACCGGGCGCCGTCCAGCGATTCGAGCGTGGCCTCCACGACCCGCCCGGCGAAGCCGGCCTCGCTCAGCCCTGCGTCCCAGGACACGGCCGCGACGGCCGCGTCGAAGACCTGCACGGCGTGGTCGGCGGTCTCCCCGCTGTCCAGACCGAGGGCCACCAGCACGCCCTCGTCACCGCGGTGCGCCGAGACGACGGCACCGATCAGCGCGTCCGACAACGACGCCGTCTCGTAGTGGACTTCGTCGCTGTACTCCTGCCCGGCCAGCGTCGGGGCGCTGCTGCCGGAGTGCCGCGAGCGGGTGCTCGCCCGGCGCCGCAGGAGGGCGCGGGCATGCCGGGTCCAGGGCGCTCCGGCGGCCGCCTCGGCCGGGGTCTGGCTGTGCAGCTCGACGATCGCGCAGCCGTCGTCGTCGCCGCTGACGGTGATCTGGAGGACCCGCCCGGCCCGGTCCATCGGCGGCGGCTGGAACACGTCGAGCCGCTCGACGCAGGACCACACCCCGCCGAGCGCGTCCGCGGCCGCCGCCCGCGCCGCCCGGCCCAGCGAGCCGACGGGCAGGAACCGGAAGCCGTCCGAACCGGTGCGCGCGAAGCGGTCCCAGTCCGGCTCGTCCAGTTGCAGCTCATAGGTCGGTACGGCGCTGTGCAGCCGTATCCCCGCCTGCGGCACGGGAGTTCCCGCGGAGGCCCGGGGCGACTCACGGCGCGGCTCGTACCAGTAGCGCTCGCCGTGCCAGGGGGTGACCGGCAGGGCCACCCGGCGCGGCGTGCGTCCCGAACCCGAGTGCACCGCCGTCCAGTCCACGGTCTCACCGCGCAGATGCAGCAGACCCAGCGCCCGCTGGACGGCGGTGCGGTCCTCGGGTGCGCCGGCCCTCGGCTTGTACAGGGACGGCACGTACAGGCAGTCGCCGTCAAGACCGGTGCGTTCCCCGATGCCGCTGAGCACCGGGGCGGGGCCGATCTCCAGGAAGGTGCGAGCCCCTTCCGCGTGCAGCGCGGTGAGGCCGTCGTGGAAGCGGACCGTGCCGGCCGCGTGCCGCACCCAGTACTCCGGGCCGCTGTCCTCGGCGGCCCAGGGGCGCCCGGTGTGGTCGGAGACCAGCGGCAGGGTCGGCATGCGGTAGGTCAGCGACTCGGCGACCGCGCGGAAGTCCGCCAGCATCGGCGCCAGCAGCGGGGAGTGGAAGGCGTGGCTGACGGTCAGCCGGGTGGTGCGCATACCGCGCTGCTCCAGCGCCGTGCGCACCGCGTCCACATCGGCGGCGGCGCCCGAGATCACCACGCTGGAGGGGCCGTTGACCCCGGCCAGCGACACCGTGTCGCGGTACTCGGCGATGGCCGCGCGGGCCGTGGCCTCGTCGCAGTCCAGGGCGGCCATCGCGCCGCCCGCCGGCAGCGCGGCCATCAGGGCGGCGCGGGCCGCGACCAGCCGGACGGCGTCCGGCAGCTCGAAGACGCCCGCGACACACGCGGCGACGATGCCGCCGACGCTGTGGCCGAGCAGCCCGCTGGGCTTGAGACCCCAGGACTGCCACATCCGGGCGAGCGCGTACTCGACCGCGAACAGCGCGGGCTGGGTGTAGCGGGTGTCGTCGACCGGGGAGTCCTGGCCGGGCTCCGGCCACACCACGGACGCCAGCGGGCGGTCCAGGTGCGCGTCGAACAGGGCGGCGGCCTCGTCGAAGGGCGCGCGGAAGGCGGGTTCACCGGCCAGGCCGCGGGCCATTCCGGCGTACTGCGAACCCTGGCCGGTGAACAGCCAGGCCGTCTTGCGGTGCTTGTGGACGGGCAGTACGGCGGTGACGACGCCGGAGGCCCGCTCACCGCGCGCGAACGCCTCCAGCGCGTCGGCGAGTTCGCCTCCGGTGGAGCCGGTGACGGCGAGCCCGTTGCGCTGCCGGGACCGGCCGACCTGGCTGGTCCAGCTGATGTCGGCGAGCGGCACCTCGGGGTTGTCGCGGAGGTGACCGGCGTAGCGGCCGGCGAGTTCGGCGAGCCCCTCGGCGGAGTGCGCGGACAGGGTCAGCACCGTGGGTCCGGCGGACGCGGGCGGCTCGGCCTTCACGGGGGCGGCGCTGATGACGGCGTGCGCGTTGGTGCCGCTCGCGCCGAAGCTGCTGATGCCGCCGATCCGCGGCCGGTCGCCGGTGGCGCCCCAGGGGCCGCCGTCCTTGGTGACCTCGACGTTCAGCTTGCCCCAGTCGACGTTCGGATTGGGGTCGTTGAAGTGCAGATGCGGCGGCAGGTGGCCGTGCTGGAGGGCGAGGACCAGCTTGAGCACACCGGCGATGCCGGCCGCCGACTCCAGGTGGCCGATGTTGGTCTTGATCGAGCCGACCTTCAGCGGGCTGTCCGACGGACGGTTGCGGCCGATCACGGCCTGCAGGGCGCGGAGTTCGATCGGGTCGCCGAGCGCGGTGCCGGTGCCGTGCGCCTCGATGTAGTCGACGTCGCCGGGGGCGATGCCCGCCTGCTCCAGGGCGCCCCGGATGACGCCCTGCTGGGCGGCAGGGTTGGGCACCGTGAGCCCGCTGCTGCGCCCGTCGTGGTTGACGGCCGAGCCGCGCACCAGCGCCAGCACCGGGTCGCCGTCGCGCAGCGCGTCGGAGTAGCGCTTGAGGACGACCACACCGGCGCCCTCGCCGCGCACATAGCCGTTCGCACTCGCGTCGAAGGTCTTGCAGCGCCCGTCCGGGGAGAGCCCGCCGAACTTGCTCATCATGACGAAGCCGTACGGCGAGAGCATCAGGTTGACCCCGCCGGCGAGCGCCATGTCGCACTCGCCGGTGCGCAGGTCCTGGCAGGCCTCGTGCAGCGCGACCAGGGAGGAGGAGCAGGTCGTGTCGACGACCTTGCTCGGTCCCATCAGGCCGAGGGTGTAGGAGATCCGGCCGGCCACGAAGCTGGGCTCGCCGACCAGCTGGTAGGCGTCGACGTCCCGGATGTCGCCCTCGCTCTGGCGCAGCCGGGCGTAGTCGGTGGTGGAGACGCCGACGTAGACGCCGGTGGCGCTGCCGGTCAGCCGGTCCGGCGCGTAGCCGGCCCGCTCCAGCGCCTCCCAGGCCACCTCCAGCGTGATCCGCTGCTGCGGGTCCATGCCGACGGCTTCGCGCGGCGAGATGCCGAACACGCCGGGCTCGAACAGGTCCACGCGCTCGTCGAGGAAGCCGCCCTGCGTGACGTACGCCTTGCCGGGCCGGTCGGGGTCGTCGTCGAAGACCGCCTGTGCGTCACCGCGCTCCGCCGGGAACTCCCGGATGGTGTCGGTGCCGTCCACCAGCATCCGCCACAGCGCGTCGGGGCTGTCGGCCCCGCCCGGCAGCCGGCAGCCGAGTCCGATGACGGCGATCGGCTCGTCCAGCGGCCGGCTGCGGTTCTTCGCCAGCTCGCCCTGGAGCTTCTCGATGGTGCGGACGGCTTCGACGAGGCGGGCCCGGTAGTCCGGGGTCGTCATGGTCAGTCTCCCTCGGTCAACAGGGCTTCGGACGACGCCAGCGCGTCGTCGAGACGGCTCAGCAGGGAGTCGTCGTCGAGGTCTGCGAGATCTTCGGCCGGTTCCTCCGGGGCTGCGGTCGCCGCGGCGGGTTCGGTCTGGTCCTGCGGTTCGGTGAGCACCTCGTCGAGGACGAAGCGGGCGAAGGACGTGACGTTGGGGCACTCGAACATGACGGTGCCGGGCAGTTCGAGGCCCAGCTCGCGCTCGGCGCGCTGCTTGAGATCCTGCGAGAGCACCGAGTCCATACCGAGGTCGAAGAAGCCCTGGTCCGGGGCGACGTCGGCCTCCTCGCCCAGCACCTGCGCGACGAGCTTGAGCAGCAGGTCGACGAGCCGCTCCTGCCGCCGGTCGGGCGACAGCGCGAGCAGTTCGGTGGCGAGGTCACCGGCGGGTTCCGGTACGGTCTCGGCCGCGGACTGCGGCTCGGACTGCGGCCGGGGTTCCGCCGAGTACGCAGTGTCCACCCAATAGGCCTTGCGCTGCCAGGGGTAGGCGGGCAGCGGCACCGGCCGGTGCGGTCCCGGCACCAGCCGGTCCCAGTCGACGCTCACCCCGTGGGCGTGCAACGCGGCCGCCAGTTCCAGCAGTTCGACCGGGCCGAGGTAGGCCTTCTCGACGCCGCTGGGCTGGCGCCGGCGCGGCGCGGTGAGCTGGGCCGGGACGTTCTCGCCGGGTTCGGCGGCCGCGTCCAGGGCGGCGCCCAGCATCCGGATCGCCCGGCTGCCGGTGCCGATGTCCAGCAGGACGTCGGTGCCGGCCACGATGACCTCGTTGGCCAGCGAGGACCAGCCGTCCGCGGCGGAGTGGCGGGCCACCCGCGCCCCGTCGGGCTGGGCGGGGACGGGCACCCCGGCCGCGAGCAGCCGTACCGCGTTCAGCAGCGTGAGGTCGCCCGCGACCACGGCGGCGGCGTACTCCCCGATGTCCCAGCCGACGACCGCGTCGGGCTGCACACCGAGCGTCGTCCACAGGGCGGTGGTGGCGAGCTGGCCCGCGAACACCTCACCGGCCTGCTCCACGCTGCCCGGGTGGGGCGGGCCCTCCGGCTCGCCGAGTTCGGCGCGCAGCGCCTCGCGTGCCTCGGCGAGGGTCGCGCGATAGGTCTCGGCGGCCTCCGGGTCGCCGGCCAGCGCCTCCTCGCAGGCCGACATGTCGGCGGGGGTGCGGCCGTAGACGAACAGCACCGACGCCTCGTCACGGGCCTGCACCGGGCGGGCCCGGTCCAGGGCGGCGAGGAGTTCGTCGCGGGTCCGTCCGACGGCGGTGATCCGGTGCGCGAGGTGGGCGCGGCGGGCGCCCGACGTCCAGCACAGGTCGGCGAGTTCGCTGTCGGCGGCGGCGGCGACGCGCTCGCGCATCAGGGCCACCGCGGCGGTCAGGGCGTCCGGTGTCGCGGCGGACACGGTCAGCACACAGGGCCGTACGGGCCGGGGCGCGGCCGGAGTCCGCGGCTGCTCGGGGGCCTCCTGGACCAGGACGTGGGCGTTGGTGCCGGTGAAGCCGAACGCGCTGATGCCCGCGATCCTGGGCTGTTCGCCGCGCGGCCACGGTACGGGGTCCGCGGCCACGTTCAACGGCAGCTTCGCCCAGTCCAGTTGGCGGGTCGGCTCGGACAGGTGGAGCTGGGCGGGGATGCGCTCCCGGCCCAGCGCCAGCACCGTCTTGATCAGTCCGGTGACTCCGGCGGCGGCCTCCAGATGGCCGACGTTGGTCTTCACCGAGCCCACGACGAGCGGCTGATCGGCGGGGCGCCCGGTTCCCAACGCCCCGGCCAGCGCCCGCAGTTCGACGGCGTCGCCGAGCCGGGTGCCGGTGCCGTGCGCCTCGACGTAGGAGACCTCGTGCGGTTCGATCCCGGCCTGGTCGAGCGCGGTGAGGATGACCTCTTCCTGGGCGGTGCCGCTGGGCACGGTGAATCCGCCGCTGGCCCCGTCCTGGTTGACCGCGCTGCCGCGGATGATCGCGTACACCCGGTCACCGTCGCGCAGCGCGGTCGAGAGTTTCTTGAGGATGACCACACCCGCGCCCTCGCCCCGGCCGTAGCCGTCGGCGGAGTCGTCGAAGGTCTTGCACCGTCCGTCGGGGGCGAGCGCCCCGGCCGCCCCCATGGAGAGGAAGACCGTCGGGGTGGCCATCACGTTCACCCCGCCGGCCAGCGCCAGCCGGCTCTCCCCCGCGCGCAGGCTCTGGCAGGCCAGGTGCACGGCGGTGAGGGAGGAGGAGCAGGCGGTGTCCACGGCGATGCTCGGGCCGCGCAGTCCCAGGAAGTACGAGATCCGGCCCGCCGTCGCGCTGAAGGAGTTGCCGGTGCCGTAGTACAGGTCCACGTCGGACTCGCGGCGGGTCACCAGCTGCTGGTAGTCGGTGGTGTTCAGACCCACGAACACGCCGGTACGGGTGCCGCCGATCCGGTCGGCCGGAACCCCGGCGTCCTCCAGCGCCTCCCACGCCACCTCCAGGAACAGCCGCTGCTGCGGGTCCATGGTGCGGGCCTCGCGGGGCGAGATCCGGAAGAAGGAGTTGTCGAACCCGTCGACCGCCCCGAGGAAGGACCCCCGGGTCGGCACACCGTCGAAGGCGACGGTGTCCCACCGCTCGGCGGGCACCTCACCACTGGCGTCGACCCGCTGGTCGAGCAGCCGCCAGAAGTCCTCGGGCCCGGCGACACCACCGGGGAGGCGGCATCCGATTCCGACGATGGCGATGGGCTCGACGGTGCCGTCGTCGAAGGCGTCGGCAGGTTCCGGAGCGGGGACCGGCTCCTTCGAAACGCCCTGTTCACCAGCGCCGCCAGGGGGCGCGGAGCTGTATCCGTCTGCGGCTCCGGCGCGGGGCGCGCCCGGCCCGGACGGCGCCGTACCCGCCCCGCCACCGGTCTCGGCACTCACCTCGGCGTGCCCCGGCTCAGGCACCAACGTCATGATGTAGTCGGTGAACCCCTCGATCGTGCCGTGCGCCAGCGCATCCGCCCCGTCAACCGCGACATGGAGCTTCTCCGCCACCCGCCGCGCGAACTCCGCGACGGAGATCGAGTCGATCCCCAGCTCGAAGAACCCCCGGGTACGCGGCAGCCGCTTGCGCGGGCTGTGGCCGAGGACCTTGAGGAGCATGGCGTGCACGGTGGACGCCACGTACTCCCGGTCGTGGGCGACCGGCGCGGCCTCCTCGACAGGCTCCTCCACGGGAGCCGGAGCCGCGGCGGCGGCCGTGACCGGAGCGACCATGGTCGCCGGCCTCGGCGTCGGCGCCGCAGGCGTCAGCTCCGCGACCACCCGCCCGCTCGCGTCCACCAGCCGCACCTCGGCCCGCAGTCCGTCCAGGTCGGCCGCCGGGCCCGAGCCCTGCTCGCCGCGCTCCACGCCGTCCAGCCAGAACCGCTCGTCGGCCCAGCGGTGCGGCGGCAGCGTCACCGGGCGCACCGGTGAACCGTGCGCGGTGGCCCAGTCGATGTCGATGCCGGCCTCGTGCAGCGTGGCCCGGGAGCGGGCCAGCACGGTCGGGCCGTCCTGGCCCCGGACCAGCGAGGAGACGACCGGTCCGCGCCGCTCGCGGTGGGCGAGGGCGGACTGGAGCGGTCGGGACAGCACGGGGTGCGCGCCGATCTCGACGAACGCCGTCTCGCCCTCGGCCAGCAGCGCGTCCACGACGGGCCACAGCCGCACCGGCTCGCGCAGGTTGGCGCTCCAGTAGGCGGCGTCCAGCGGGACGTCCTGGCCCGGCAGCGCGGTGGACAGGAACCGCACCGCGGGCGTACTGGGCGTCAAGCCGTCCAGCAGTTCGGCGAGTTCGTCGGCGTAGGGCTGCATCAGCGGCGAGTGGAAGGCGTAGTCGACCGGGAGCGCCACCACGTTCACGCCGTCGTCGGCGAGTTCCCGGACCGCGGCCTCGACGGCCTCCTTGGGTCCGGCGATGACGACGGAGGCGGGCCCGTTCTCGGTGGCGACGACCACCTCGGGGTGGCGGGCGGCGAGCCGCTCGCGGACCTGGTCCGCGCCGAGCTCGACGTTGGCCATCCGGCCGGTGCCGGCGGCACGGTGCATCAGCCGGCCGCGGTGGGCCACCAGCCGTACGGCGTCCTCCAGTTCGAGCGCGCCGGCCATGTGGGCGGCGGCGACCTCGCCCATGCTGTGGCCGATCACCGCGTCGGGGCGGACTCCCCAGGACTGCCAGAGGCGGCCCAGCGCGACCTGGATCGCGAAGATGGCGGGCTGGGCGACGTCGGTGGCCTTCACCCGGGCCGGGTCGGGGTCGCGCAGCACGTCGTACAGGGACCAGCCGGCTTCGGAGAGGAGCAGGTCGTCGCAGTCGTCGAGGGTCTCGCGGACCACGGGCTCGGTCTCGGCGAGGTCGAGGCCCATGCGCGGCCACTGCGAGCCCTGCCCGGAGAAGACGTGGACGAGCTTCGGCGGGTTCTCGGCCGCCCGGCTGCCCTCGGCGTCGGCGAGCGCCGCGGTGAGTTCGGCGGCGTCCTTGCCGACGACGGCGATCCGGTGCTTGAGGTGGGTGCGGCGCACGGCGGAGGCGGCCGCGACCGGTCCGACCGGGTCGGCGAGCGCTCCGGCGTAGTCGGCGGCCAGCCTGCGCAGTCCCTCCGCGGTGGTCGCGGAGACGAGGAGGGTGTGCGGTCCGGCGGGGGTGTCGGTGGTGGCCGTGGTCTGCGGCGCGCTGCCGAGGACCACGTGCGCGTTGGTGCCGGAGAGGCCGAAAGCGCTCACTCCCGCGGTCAGCGGAAGGTCCTCGCCGGGCAGCCGTACGTGCTCCACCGGGACGAGGGTCCCGGAGGACTCCCAGTCGATCATCGGGGCCGGGTAGACATGGTGGATCTGCCCCGGGACCGTGCGGTGCCGCAGCACCAGCAGGGTCTTCAGGAGCCCGGCGATACCGGCGGCGGAGTCCATGTGTCCGAAGTGCGCCTTGTGGGAGCCGACCAGGAGCGGCTCCTCCGGGGGCCGGACGCGGCCGAGCACCTCGGTGAGCGCGGAGATCTCCAGCGGGTCCCCGAGCGGGGTGCCGGTGCCGTGCGCCTCCACGAACACCGGCTCCTCGGGCGGGACGGACGCCGACGCCAGCGCCGCGCGCAGCAGGTCCTGCTGGGCGAGGGCGTTGGGTGCGGTCAGTCCGGCGCTGCGGCCGTCCTGGTTGACGGCCGAGCCGCGGATCAGCCCGTGGATGCGGTCGTGGTCGCGCACGGCGTCGGCGTAGCGCTTGAGCACGACGACACCGCAGCCCTCGCCGCGGACGATGCCGTCGGCGCGGGCGTCGAAGGGGCGGCACCGTCCGGTGGGGGACAGCGCTTGCACCTTGCCCATGAAAACGGAGAGTTCGGGCGCGACGATCACGTTCACGCCGCCCGCCAGCGCCGTGTCGGCCTCGCCGCTGCGCAGTGCCTGGCAGGCCAGGTGGACCGCGACCAGCGAGGACGAGCAGGCGGTGTTGACGGTCATCGCGGGACCGTGCAGCCCGAAGGTGTAGGCGATGCGTCCGGCGGCGAAGCTGAACTCCTTGCCGGAGGCGAAGTACGGGTCGATGGCGCGGATCCCGGAGGTCCGCGCGTGCAGCAGCAGATAGTCGGAGCCGAGGATGCCCATGTGGACGCTGGTCCGGCTGCCCTCCCAGCCGCCGCGCGGCAGGCCCGCGTCCTCCATGGCCTCGGAGCACACCTCAAGCAGCAGCCGCTGCTGGGGGTCCATGCCCCGGGCCTCGCGCGGGGAGACGCCGAAGTAGTCGGCGTCGAACCGGTCGATCTCGTCGAGGAATCCGCCCTCACGGCAGTAGGTGGTGCCCGGGTTGTGCCGGTCGGCGTGGTGGAAGTCGTCGCTCCAACGGTCGGCGGGCACCGGCGTGATGACGTCCACGCCGTCCATCAGCACCCGCCACAGCCCGTCGAGGTCGCGTACGCCGCCGGGGAAGCGGCAACCGGCCCCGACGACGGCGATGTCGTCGGGGCGCGGCTCGTACCGTCGGTTCTCAGCCATGGACCGGAGTACCTCCCGTTGTGACCTGGCCACGTCGGCCGGCCAGGTATCCGGCGAGCGACCGGATCGTCGGATGCCGGACGAGTGCACGCGGGTCAACCTCGTCGCCGAGCCAGTCCGCCAGGGCCGTGGTGATCACCAGGCTGTCGGCGGAGTCGATGTCGAACTCGTCGAAGCACAGGTGGACCGACACCATCGCCGGGGGCAGCAAGGTCCTTTGGGCTATCTGCTCCACCAGCCAGTTCTCCACCGCTTCGGAAGTGATCTCCCTCGCAGGTCCGCTCACCGTGGCACCTCTCTCCCTCAAGTGCGGCCGAAAGCGACGGTAGGGAGACCGACTCAAGACGCCCTTGAGAGAGCGCGAGGATGGCCGATGTTCGCCCCCGCGGGAACGCGCTCGGCGGACGAACGGACGGACGGCTTCGGGGAGTCGAGTGCGTCCGACCCGTCGAACGACGGGCTCTGGCCTGCCCGTCGGCGACCGCGGCGGGACGCTGCCTTCCGGCCAGGAGCGGGCGGACGTACCCCCTCCCCTCTCGAACACCTGTTGACGGCGGCTTGAGCGCGTCCTGTTGCGATCGCCGTCGAACAAGGTCCGCCGACCTCCCTTAGGGCCTGTCTGACCATTCCCGCCTGCCGCGCTCCGGGCGAACGACGGGAATGGTCAGACAGGCCCTAGGGGGTGTTTTGAAAGTCCCGCACAGCACCCACGGCGCCCGGCACGCACCCTCGCCGCACCGGCCAAAGACCCAAGTACGTCCAGTACGAGGGCCTTCGTCCGGCACGCCGAGGGCACGCACCGAACACCGCGGGCACCGCACAGGACTTTCAAAACACCCCCTAGAGCACGGAAGGAAACCCTCCCTTGACCACCGACCCACAGCTGACGCTGTTCTGCCTGGCCCACGCGGGTGGCAGCGCGCATCCGTACATCCGGCTCTCGGCCGATCTGCCGGACCACGTCACGGTCGTACCGCTGGAACTGCCCGGGCACGGCACCCGGGTCCGCGAACCCCTGCTGCACGGCCTGTCCGCGCTGACCGAGGAGGCGGTACGGCAGATCGGCGAGCGCCGGCACGAGCCGTACGCCCTGTACGGGCACAGCTTCGGCGCCCTGCTCGGTTACGAGGCCGCGCGGGCGCTGACCGCCCAGGGCACCCCGCCGGAGCTGCTGCTGGTGTCCGGGCGCAACGGGCCCACCGAGCCGCTCTCGCACCGCCCCTTCCACCATCTGCCCGACGACGGCTTCGTACAGGGTCTGCAGCGGATCGGCGGTCTGCCCGAGGCGCTGCTCGCCGAGCCGGAGCTGCTGAAGTTCTACCTTCCGGCGATCCGGACCGACCTGAAGGTCGTCGAGACCTACACGCACGCCCCGGGCCCCCGGCTGACGGTTCCGGTGACCGCCTTCGCCGGGCGCAAGGACGTCCTGACCGACGCCTCGTCCATGGCCGCCTGGTCCCGGATCACCACCGGGGTCTTCGACCTCACCCTGGTCTCCGGCGGCCACTTCTTCCTCCAGGAACCGGAGTTCAGGGCCGCGCTGGGCGCCCGGCTGACCCGGTTCGCGGCCACCGCGCGCCGCTTCCCGGCGGCCCGTGCCGCGGTCACCCGAGCGGTTGCCGAGTGAACCTCAACCGCGAGCACCCAGCATCGGCGGCTGTACGGCTCTCCCCCCACGCCCAAGCCCGAGACCAACAGGAGGCCCCAGTGGCGGCGCTGTCCCATGAAGAGATCCGTCAGAGGATCAGCGAGTACATCGAGCAGCAGTTCCTCGGCGAGAGCGAGGTTTCGGAGCTGACGGACGACACCCCGCTGCTGGAGTGGAGCGTCCTCACCTCCATGAACACCTCGCTGCTGCTCTCGTTCATCCGTACCGAGTTGGGGGTCGTCGTGCCCCCGACCCACATCACCGGCCGGAACTTCGCGAACCTGGCGGCCATCACGGACATGGTCCATTCCCTGGCCCCGCAGCCCGCTGCCTGAACCGACCGAAGGAAGAGAGAGCATCGTGGACGCACAATTCGACGTCGCAGTCATCGGCGGCGGCCCCGCGGGATCGACCGTGGCCTCGTACCTGGCCAAGGCCGGGCTGTCCGTGGCCGTGTTCGAGGCGGAGAACTTTCCTCGTGAGCACGTCGGCGAGTCCCTGGTCCCGGCCACCACCCCGGTGCTCCTGGAGATAGGGGCCATGGACAAGGTCGAGGCCGCCGGCTTCCCCAAGAAGTTCGGTGCCGCCTGGACCTCCGCCGAGGACCGCGACATCAACCACAACGGCTTCCGTGGCCTGAACCACGACTTCCGCGCCGCGGAGGTCCTGTTCAGCGAGCGGGACCAGGACGGCGTGGACCGCGACCACACCTTCCACGTCGACCGCAGCAAGTTCGACCACATCCTCCTCAAGCACGCCGAGGAGCTGGGCGCCAAGGTGTTCCAGGGCGTCCGGGTCGGCAAGGTCGACTTCGACGGCGAACTGCCGGTCGTGGAGGTGAAGGTCGGCGCCTCGTCGACGCACATCCCGGTGAAGATGGTCGTCGACGCAAGTGGCCGGCAGACCCGGCTGGGCAACCAGCTCAAGACCAAGGTCCCGGACCCGGTCTTCAACCAGTACGCCGTGCACACCTGGTTCGAGGGCCTGGACCGCAAGGCCCTCGCCGTCAACAAGGACCAGGCCGACTACATCTTCATCCACTTCCTGCCGGTCATCGACACCTGGGTCTGGCAGATCCCGATCACCGACACCATCACCTCCATCGGTGTCGTCAGCCAGAAGAAGCGCTTCCAGGAGTACGGCGGCGACCGCGAGAAGTACTTCTGGGACACCGTGTCCTCCCGTCCCGAGCTGCTCGACGTGCTCAAGAACTGCGAGCAGGTCAAGCCCATGAAGACCGAGGGCGACTACAGCTACGGCATGAAGCAGATCGCCGGCGACAACTACGTCCTGATCGGCGACGCCGCCCGCTTCGTGGACCCGATCTTCTCCTCGGGTGTCTCCGTGGCGCTCAACAGCGCGCGGCTCGCGGCGAAGGACATCATCGCCGCCGCCGAGGCCGGCGACTTCAAGCACGAGCGCTTCGCCGCCTACGAGGGCAAGCTCCGCAAGGCGGTGGGCTACTGGCACCGCTTCATCGAGGCCTACTACCGCCTCAACATCCTGTTCACGGCCTTCGTCCAGGACGACCGCTACCGTCTGGACATCCTCAAGATGCTCCAGGGCGACGTCTACGACGACGAGGAGCCGAGGGCGCTGTCCGCGATGTGGGAGATCATCGAGGCCGTCGAGAGCGACCCGACGCACCTGTGGCACCCGTACCTGGGTCAGCTGAGGTCCCCCACCGCCGCGCCCAGCTTCTGATCGATCCCGGCCCTCCCCCAGCCGGGAGAGCGGTGGAGCTGGAGCGCAACAGCCGGCCGCGTGCCTTCTCCGGAACTTCCGGGAAGGTACGCGGCCGGCTCTTTTTCGCTCGGGCCGCGCAGCGGCGCGCAGGGAGCGCGCGCCGCTTCAGGCCGCACGTGCCTGTGCGATGACGGTGAGCAGGGCCCGGGGGGTCGGGGCGTCGGCGACGATCGTGTCGGGCAGCAGCAGCCCGTACTCACGCTTGATCCGGCCGGTGACCTGGAGCAGGGCCAGCGAGTCGTAGCCGAGCCGGTAGAAGGGCGTGTCCAGGACGTCGTCGGCCTCCAGGTCGATGCTCTCCGGTACGCCGGCGCTCTCGCGCAGGAGCCGGAGCAGATCGTCGAGGGTGAAGCCGGCGGAGTCGGACATGGCCATGGGTGCCTCCTTGAAGGTTGAACCGCATGAAGGGTGAAGTGGTGCGGTAGTGGAAGTGGTGCAGCAGTAAGGGGAGTTGGTGGTTCAGAGCCGGCCGAGCAGCACGCCGAGCAGGCTCTGGTCCAGCGTGGTGTCGGCGGCGGTGTCCGCCGCGGCGCCGAAGCCCTCGTCGCGCAGGGCGGCGCTCACCACGTAGTCGGACTCCAGGGCGTAGGTGCCGAAGCTCCACTCCGGGCCGGTGCCCGGGGAGCCGTCCGGCCGCTGGAGGCGGATACGCGCGTCGTCGAGCGTGAAGCCGAACTCGGTGAACCGGAAGCGCAGCCCCTGGCCGATGGCCTTGCTGTACGCCTCCTTCAGCGTCCACAGCCGGACCAGGGCCTTGTTGCGGGTCTGCTCGGGCAGCGAGTCCAGCAGCGCTCGCTCGTGCGGCGTACAGGCCTGGAACTCCACACCGGTGCCCACCATCGGGCGCTCTGCGCGCTCCACGTCGACACCGAGCAGGCCGCGCCGGGTCACCCCGACGACCATGACCTCCTCGGTGTGGCTGAGGCTGATGTCGATCTGGTCGCAGCCGCGCAAGTAGGGCCGGCCGCCCGGCTTGTACGCCAGGTCCACCGCCTCGGGGCGGCTGGCCAGCACCCGGGCCGCGGTGTGCTTCAGCAGCAGCCGGGAGGCGAGAAAGCCCTCCCGCACCCGGCGGTGGCTCAGCCGGTGGAAGCGGGCCCAGTCACGGGGGCCGAGCAACGGGCGCAGAACCCTTTCTTCAGTCTCCCCGGGAAGCCAGTCGGCGACTCTGCCGTAGGTCACGACGGTGCCGCGCGTGGCCAGGGGCCGGAGCACCTCGTCCCACTGGCCCTCGGGGCCGGACACGAGCACGGGGGCCCCGGCGGTGGGAGCGGCCATCAGACAGCCGCCTTCACCAGACGGTCGCGCAGGTAGGCGACCAGGGAACCCACGGATGTCATGCTGCCGACCATGTCGGGCAGGGAGAGTTCGCCGAGCTCCGGGACGGCCTGCTCGACGCGGTACTTCAGCTGCATGATGAGGACCGAGTCGAAGCCCAGGTCCTCGCGCAGGAGCGAGTCCGTGCCCACCTCGGCCACCGGGTCGTCGATGACCCGTCGCACCGCCTGGACCACCGCGGAGATCAGATCGCCGGACGAGTTGCCGGTGTGTGTGTCGTCGGCGTGCGCACCGTGGCTCATGGGCGGTTTCCTTCCGGTCAGGCTTCGAGAGACGTCTCGTGCAGGTCGTAGGAACGCCGCCGCTCGTAGCGGTCCATGACCGTGTCGAACAGCAGCCGCTCGACGGACTCCTGCGGAGCCTTCGGTACGTCGAGCCCCAGCAGGACGCCCAGCCTGTGCAGCGCGCCGGTGATCCACGCGGGGTCGGCCAGGAAGGTGCCGGGCCGGGCACTGTGGTGCTCACGCCAGACGCCGAGGCTGGCCGCGGCGGCGCAGACCAGGGCGTAGCGGTCGGTGAGGGCGAGGGTGTCCGGGGTGGACAGTCCGTCGCCGGGGGCGATCCTGGCGAACCGGTCGCGCAGTTCGCGCAGTTCGCCGAGGAAGGCGGTGATGAGCTCGCCCAGCTCGCCGTCGGCACCGGCGCAGGCCGCCAGCACGGGGACGACGGGATCGGAGACGCCGGCCGGGGACAGCGCGGCGAGGTCGGCGGGCGGCAGGTCCTCCCAGGGGCGCAGCAGCGCGGCCGGCGGTTCGTCGTCGACCAGCCAGGAGTTGCGGGCCAGGTGCGGGAGCTGGGCGACCAGCA
The DNA here is from genome assembly GCF_032436805.1 of Streptomyces sp. P17. Taxonomy (NCBI): domain Bacteria; kingdom Bacillati; phylum Actinomycetota; class Actinomycetes; order Kitasatosporales; family Streptomycetaceae; genus Streptomyces; species Streptomyces sp. P17. Next base: position 51,926 of record NZ_JAVRBF010000002.1, read on the forward strand.
TGGCCTGGCGGGCGGCGGTGCCGGCGTGGCCCTGGCCGAGCAGCGGCAGATCGCGCACCATCCGGCCGAAGGCGCCGTAGCGGCCCTTGACGTCGAAGTACGCCTCGCCCAGCACGGTGGACAGATCGTGCGCGGAGTCCTGCAGGAGCTTGGGCACGGTGTAGGCGGCGGCCGCGGCGCAGGCGCTCACGCGGTCGGGCAGCAGATGGATGCCGCGCGCGGCGGCCAGCGCGATGCTGTCGCTGATCAGCAGGTCCAGCAGGGCACCGGTCAGCACATCGCGTCCGTACGGCGACCTGAGCGGGCCGTAGGGGTCCTCGGCCCGGTGCTCCACGGCGAACCGTACGGCCGTGCGCAGGGTGGTGTCGCCGGCGGCGATCATCACGGACGGCAGCAGGGCGCGGGTGACGACGGAGCACCGGACGACCAGTCCCATACCCTGCCCTGCCGCACCCACCACGGCCTCGTCCGGCACGGGGCAGCCGGTGAACTCCAGGCCGCCGAACTCGCAGCCGTCCAGACCGACGGTGCGGTACCGGTGGAGGGTGCGCAGCGAGCCCTCGGGCAGGATCTCGCGGTCGATGAGCAGCACCTCGTGCGAGCCGTCCTCGGTCCCCGCGACGACGGTGATCCCACGCGCGCGTGCGTAGTTGCATACGGCGGTCTTGGCGCCGTCGAGCCGCAGCCGGCGGTCGGTCCGGCGCAGCGCGAACTCGTCGCGCACGAAGTCATTGGCGTGCGCGACGGCGGGCCGGGCGACGGCGATCCGCCCACCGCCGAGGAGCAGCGCGGCGGTCCACTCCCGTTGGGCGGAGTCACCGGCGGTCCACACCGGGGTCGCGGCGAAGTAGCAGTTGAGGCCGTACCCGAACCCGAGCGAGAGATCGCGTCGGCAGGCAGGCCGCACCACACGCCCGAGCCCGTCGATCCGCTCAAGCCGCCCACCGAGCTCGGCGGGCACGAAGTCGGCCCCGAACTCGCAGTCGTCCAGGGCGCGTTCGGCCCGTACGAGCTGCTCCGAACCGATCACGCCGTTCCCGTTCCCGAACGGAGCGAGGGCACGCTCCAGTTCGTCCGCACGGCTCCGGATCCGCCCCTCGGCCGTGGTCGCACGCACAGCTCGCTCCACCGGGTGTCACTCCTCGCGGTCCGTAGGTCCGATCCACCCCCGCACGCCGGGCCACCCCACCCCACCGCACGAGAACGAACCAAGCCTCCGCCGCGCCGCTCAAGCCCTGGTGGACCGCACGGAGTCACCCCGGACCGGCATATGCCCAGTTCAGGTTCCGGGTTCCGGTCAGGGGCCGCCGAGCGGCGGCACCGGACAGCTTGCGCCGCTGCGGGCGGTCGTACCGCAGGGCGGCTCCGGCTGCCGAAGAGAGCGGCACCCCGCAAGCGCGGGCGAGCGACAACCCGCCCACTCGCACCGCGGCCGAACGCCGCACCCAAGGCCTACATCGACCCCCCGCCCGGCGGCCGCAACCACGCCACCGTCGCACTCGGCGCGTCATCCAGCCGTTCCGCGGGATCCCCGAGCACCAGACAGTCCAACGCCTGCCTGAGCCGGTCCCGCTCCTCGTGCGGCGACCCGAAACACCCGTCGAGCAGTGACACCGCCCGATGCCCATGCCGACGAGCCTGCACGGCAAGCCCGTGCCCGGGACCCACCTCGGCACACAACAGCGCGCCCACAGTGGTCAGTTGAGCAAGCGCGGCATCCAACAACACCGGCCGCGACGGCTGCAGCGCCCAGAACTCGGGGTCGACGGCGCGCTCGGGCTCCGGCCGCCCACCCGCACTCCCGGACAGCAGGGGCGTATGAGGAACGGCGAACACGGACGCCTCGAACGCCGGCAACGTCTCCCGGCACGCGTCCGCGACCAGCGGCCCGTGCAGCCCCGCGGGCACCTGCACCCGCATCCACGTCAACCCGGCGATCTCCAGCGCCCGCCGAGTGGCGGCGAGTCCGAACTCCGACCCGGACACCACAGTCTGCCCGGGCCCGTTGGACGCCGCGACCACCGCCCCGCCCCGCAGGAAGGGCGAAACCGCGGGCGGCGCCGCGGCAACCGCGAGCGCCCCACCCGCAGGCGCCCCGGCCAACGCATCGGCCTGCACGGCGACAAGCCGCACCGCGTCCGTCAGAGGCAGCACCCCGGTCTGGACAGCGGCCACAAGCTCGCCGACACTCTGACCGAGGACCGCGCCGAGGCGCAGCCCCCGGTCCCGAACCGTCTCGCTGAGCGCGTGGCAGACCGCGAACAGCAGCGGATGCACCTCGGCCACGGTGCGCAACCGCGCACCGGAGGACCACAGTCGGTACAACCGTTCCCCGGACGAACCCAGCAGACCCAACACCGTGTCCATCGCCGTGGTGAAGGCGGGCTCGTACCGATACAGGCCATAGGCCATGGCGGGGTACTGAGCTCCCGCTCCCGGCAGGAGCAGCGCGACCGGCGGCACCGGTGCGTCAGTACCGGCCCGGCGCTCGCACTCTGAAGAGCGAGAGCGGCTGGTCCAGCCGTAGTTCGGAGGAGGAGTCGAGCAACGCCCCCTGGAGCGACTGCAGTTCATAGCTCGGATCGAGCCCGAGCTCCCCGGCGAGTACGTCCCGCAGCCGCTGGTAGACCTCCAGCGCCGTGGTCCGCCGTCCCGCCCGGTACAGCGCGAGCATCAACTGCAGATGAATCCCCTCGTGCAGCGGGTGCCGAGCGGCGAGTCCGAACAGCTCACCGATGATCTCGTGGTGGCGCCCGAGGAGCAGGTCCGCCTCGATACGGCGGCACAGTATGCCCATCCGGGACTCCTCCAGGCGGGTCACCTCGACATCCAGCACCCGCCCGCACTCCACGTCGGCGAGAGCCGGCCCGCGCCACAGTGACAGCGCCTTGCGGAAGAGGTCCGCCGCCGCCTCGTAGTCCCCTTTCTCCAGGGCCCGATGACCCCCGCCGGAGAGCCGCTCGTACTCCCGGACATCGACAGAACCGCCCTGAGTTTCCAGCAGATACCCGCCGGGCTGGGTCACGAGCACACTTTTCGCGCCCAAAGGCATATCAGGCGATGGGCCTCCGATGGCGGAGGTGATAAGGTTGCGTAGTTGAAGTATGTACGTCTGCAGGGTCGTTGCGACGCTGGGCGGTGGGGTCTCGCCCCAGACCTCCTCCACCAGCATCCCGACAGAGACGGGACGGTCAGGGTTGAGGGCCAGTACTGCGAGAACCTTGCGTGGCTTGACCGCGGAAGGCACCACAGACTTGCCGGTCTGCATCACTCTGCACGCGCCGAGCACTTCGATGTCCATCGGCATCCTCTCTGTTGCCTGCACTCCGCTGCTGAAGTTCCGCAGCATGGGTTCCGCTCGGTGATGTGATGGTCACGCGATGGTCCGGTGAGTGCCTGGATGTGAGCTCAACTCGGACTCAAGTCGGCCTGGAACGCGGGCATTTGCGGATACAGCGGCCGGATGCCCCCGCTCCGCAGCAGCCCGCGCATGGCCGAGCGCTGGAGTTTGCCACTGGTGGTACGCCGCACCACGCCCTGCCGGACAAGCAGGATGACGGCATCGGGGATCCCGAACTCCCCATCGAGGTGGGTCTGTACGGCCTCGACGAGCGACGGCAGTTCACCGTCGAGCAGGCCGTTCTCGCGCACTTCCTGGATCACGATCAGCCGGTCGCGTTCCGCCCCCGTGGTGACGGCCGCGGTGACCCCGAACACGGGGTTCAGGCCCTGGACCGAGGTCTCGATGTCCTCCGGCGCGACATCGACCCCGTTGACAACGACGCCTTCCTTGAGCCGTCCGATCACGAACAGCTCGCCGTGGTCATCCACGGCACCCAGGTCGCCGCTGCGCAAAAACGATCCGTCATGAGCGGACGTCACCGCCCCGAAACACTCCTCGGTCTCGGCACGCCGCCGCCAGTAACCCGGCGCCACGCTCTCGCCCCGGATCCATATCTCGCCCACCCGCCCCGGCTCCAGAACCTGCCGGGTCTCCGGGTCGACGATACGTATCTCCACCCCGCACGGCCGTCCGACCCCGACCAGGGTCCGGCTGCGGGAGCCGTTCTTCGGTGCGGTCATCCGGCCGGCGGCGAGCGCGGCGGGGTCCGCCGCGCGCTCCACGGGCCGCTGCCCCGGGGTGCCGCCGGTCACCAGCAGGGTCGCCTCGGCGAGCCCGTAGGCCGGGTAGAACGCCTCGGGCCGGAAGCCGGCCGGGGCGAACCGCTCCGCGAAGGCGGCCATGGTGGCCTCCCGCACGGGTTCGGCGCCGTTGACGGCGACCTGCCAGGAGGCCAGATCGAGCCGGTCGACCTCAGCGTCCGTCGCCGCCCGGACACACATGTCGTACGCGTAGTCCGGGCCGCCGGACACGGTGACGCCGTACGTCTCGATCATCCGCAGCCAGCTGAGCGGCCGCGCGGCGAACGTGGTGGCGGGCATGAGCACGCCTCGGGCTCCGAGGTGGAGCGGATGCAGCAACTGCCCGACCAGGCCCATGTCGTGATACGGCGGCAGCCAGCCGCCGATCACCGAGTGCTCGTCGCTCCCCAGCGCCCGGGTGATGGCCTCCTGCCCGGCCAGCAGGTTCCGCTGGCTGATCAGGACGCCCTTCACCTGGGTCACGGAGCCGGACGTGTACTGGATGAGGGCGATGTCGTCCTCCGCCGACTCCGTCGGCCGCCAGTCCTCCGGGCTCGGCAGGGCCGCCCGGTCCGCCGCGAGGCACACCAGGTCGCTGCCCGCGAAGAGCCGGGACAGCTCGGCCGCCACGGCGGAGTCGGCGAGGGCCAGACCCACGTCGGCGTCCTTGGCGACAGCGGTCAGCCGGCGGACATTGCGCCCGCCGTCCAGCGGGGACGGACAGGGCACCGCGGTGGCTCCGGCGTAGAAGCACCCGAGCAGCGCGGCGATCTGCAGCGGACCCTCGCAGTGCGGCAGCAGGACACGCTGCCCGGCACCGCCCCGCGACTGGACCCAGGCCGCCAGCTGCCGTGCCTGGCGGTCGAGTTCGCCGTACGTCAATCTCCTGACCGGTGATCCTGATCCACCGTCACGGGGCGGGGCTGACTCGGCGCCGACGAAGCTGAAGGCCTCGCGGCTGGGATCCGCCACCTCCATGCGACGTCGTAATGCGCCAAGAAAACCACCCATTTCGAACCGCCCCCGTTCGACTCAATGGCGCGAAGCTAACGGCCGACGCTCAAGGAACGCATGACCTCTCCTTGACCCCCAGACGGGTGCCAGCTGCATGAGACCGCATCATAACGAGGGAAGATGCCGTCGCGGTACGGGTAATTCATGACGTGTTGAGGAATCGATCCGGTCGGATCCTGTCCGCGATTCCCCACCGCACCCACGCTGAACTTGGCAAGTATCGCTCGGAGTCCCGCCGTCCGGATCACAACGGATTCGCGAAACTCACGACTTGGCCGCGATCGAACCCCTCTTCGATCTCCACCGAGGGCCGGGGCGGGGCCGAGAACCGACCGAGCCACCCTTCAGCGCGGGGTCCGACGACCGAGTTGAGTGTCGGTGACTTGCTTACGGAGGGTCTGGGTGATTCTCATCTGGGCGACCGCGTAGGCGGCCATCTGACGCTCGAAGCCGATCAGCCGTCCCGCCAGCTGTTCCACCGCTTCGCCGCGGAAACCCTCCCCGCGGCGGGAGCGTTCTTCGGCGACCCTGTCGATAATCTCGCTGAGGAACGTGCCGGTGCCCATCGCAGGGTCGACGATCGTCACCTGCTCGTCGGCGAAGCCCTCCACACAGCCCAGGCGGGTACGCAGGACTGCGTCGGTGAAGCGAACCATCTCCTTCACCAGACGGGGCGGGGTGTAGTACGTGCCGGAGCGTTTACGCAGATCGCGGTCGAACTCCTGGAGGAAATCCTCGTAGAGATGAACGTGGGCGTCGGGCGTCCGTGCTCGGATCGCCTCCCAGTCGACAGCGTCGATGACCTGCACGAGCGTGTCGATTCGGCGGGCGAACTCGGCGTCCACCGTCTCCGTCAGCAACTGCAGGGCTCGACCCATGACCGTGTTCTCTGCCTTCAACTCATGTGCAACATCAACGAAGTTGCGGTCGGCGAGCGGTACGTTCTCGATACGGGCCAGCAGCAGGGCGAAGGCGATCGTCTGGGTGTAACGGTCGGCGAAGAGGTGATCGGGGTCTTGCCCATCGGTTGAGGGGAAGAGCACCTTGCTCCAGTGGTGTGCCAAGGCGGTGAACGGCTTGGGGACAAGTCGTCGGCTGCGAGTACCGTCTGGCGTTCTGCGTTCGAGGGCGAGCTGCTCCAGCACCTCCTCGCGCAAGTACTGACACAGCGGAGCGATAGACGACACCAACTGGCCAACAGTCGTGATGCGTCGGGGCTGCCACCCGAGAAAGTCCCGCAACAGATCCGGAAACGCCGCTCCATCGGCTGCACTGATACGCAACCGGCTGCCGGACCGGTACAGATCACCTTCGAGCCGAACCGTGCGCAGAGGCCGCGACCCGCCTCGGTACAGGCACCAGGTGTGACCGTTGCTATACAGCACATTCGGCAGTCGGCGCATCAGCTCCCACTGCTCCCGGTCCCGCTTCGTGAAGCCGTCAGGCGTGACGTCGTGCCCCGGGGCCTTCAGCTCGAGGAACCCGGTGATGCGCCCCGATGTCTCCACCGCGTAATCCGGACGCACCCGGGCCTCGGGCAAGGAATACTCAGGATGAAGGCGAGGACGCAGCTTCCAGCGCGCCCCGAATGTCTCCACCAGCTTCGCCACCGGCAAGCTGATGGACGCCTCCGTGTCGCTGACCCGCAGACGCTCCCTGCACTCGGACCCAAAGTCCGACACGAGAGTCCGTATCCACTCCTCCGGCACCCTGTCCCCTCCAAGCTGTGGACGCGGGCGGTGGATCACCGCAGACACAGCTTGTTGGAGGCGAAAGGACCGCCTCAGTGCGCACGGGGGGCGCGCGAGGGGCACGGACGGCGCGTTCCGTGACCGCTGGGAAAAGAGGGGCGGATGTTGGTCGGGAAGAGACCTCCAGAGCCCCCTTGACCGCCCCCTCAGGCGGGAAAGCGCTCTCGGGACGCCAATCCCGATTTACTACCGGGGTGCTGGAATCCTTCCTTCATTCCATCATCGCAGCGATGCACAGTGTGCGAATCACCGAAGGCGAGCGGCCCCTCTGCCCCGCCTCTCGAAAGTCCTACAGATGCTTGCCGCCATACGCATTAACCCGCTGGACGGACGACCCCCGAGGACGGGACCAGCGCCCGGCGGACTGCCAGGAGTCAGCACCGCTCACGGAATAGCAGACTGCGGCAGCCAGCTCACCAGGAGATCCGTCCCCGCTCGCTCCGGACGCCAGCTCGCTCATCATGACACCCGCAACGTCTCCGGCCGCCATAATGGAGTCATGCCCTCCAGCCCACAGCACCCCGCACCCACCCCAACGGACGTCTCGGGAGCGGACGCCGAGGACCTCGCGCTGTACCGGGAGAAGTTCCGTCGCCGTCTGCCGGAGTCGCTGGACGAGCTGCGCGGGCCGACACACGGTGTCGTGGATCTGCCGCTGCACCTGGCCTGGTCCGGGATGACCTCGTACGACCTGGGCAAGCCGCGCCAGCGTATGGGCCTGTACCGCACCGTCTTGCACGAGGGCCTGCACGACGACCTGCCCCGCTACCTCAACCAGGACCTGCTCCTCCATCTGTGGCCAGTGCTGCGCACCCTCGTTGGCCGCACCGTGCGCGCCGTATGGGAGGACGCCTTCCCCGAGCTCGCCTCGCGCACCCGGGCGGCCGCGTGACGGACATGCCGGAGCTGCACACGCGGCTCCTGGCGGATGTGATCGCGCTCGGTTCCCCATATCCACTGGTTCACCGGTGGATACGCCGTGCGGGCACACCGCCTCGTTAACCGCCCCAGCCAGGACCTCGACGTCGCCACCGAGAACCCGGCACCCATGGCCGACATCGCCACCACGCTGCGCGCCGGCCTGGAAGCCCGCGGCTGGACGGTGCACGCGCTGGAGACCGCCCCGCTGTCCGCCCGCTTCACCGTGACCGCCCCGGCCACCGGGCAGAAATGCGAAGTCGACATCCTCAAGGAGATCTTCTGGCGGCCGGTCGCCCAGAGCCCGTACGGCCCCGTCCTTGCGGAGGAGGACGTGATCGGGACCAAGGTCCGCGCCCTCGCCGACCGCGGAGCGCCCCGCGACCTGATCGACGTGTTCGCAGCCTCCCGCCGCTGGACCAGTGCCGAGCTCGAAGAGTTCGGCCGCCGCCACGCCCGCGGCCGCTTCGAGCGCGAGGATCTGCAGGCGAACCTCACGGGCGCCGAGTGGACCGACGATGAAGCCTTTGCCGCCTATGGGCTCGATGACGCCACCATCACCGCTCTCCGCTCCTGGGCCGTGGAGTGGGCCGACGACCTCGCGACCCGTCTCCTCGAAGAGTCCGATGATCCGCACATCGACTGATCACGTCCAAATGAGGGCTCGCGGTGAGACTGCGGGCTTGCGCGCTGAAATCCGCCGTACCGTACAGTGCCAGAGGGGTCACCATGAGTGCCCACGGATGCAAGGTGCCCGCCGGGACCGGCTACAGGTGCAGTCCCACATGGTTCACGATGAACCGCTTCTCCTCGGAGTCGAGGGCGAAATAGATGCGTCCGACCTCATTGGGCGAGACGGCGTCCCGGACCTTGATGTGCGGCAGTCCGTCCCAACGCTTTCCGTTGAACATGAAGTAGCGCTTGTCCTTGTCCTTGCTGAGTTTCTCGTCGTTGGGCGCGAATTTCAGTCCGTGGTCGTCGTAAAACCACTGGGCCAGCCTGGGCATCCTGCCGGAACTGGAGTACAGGTCCGTCGCAGCCTGCGCGAGGGCGGTCAGCCGGTCGGTCATCTCCTGGGGGTACGGGTAGCGGGAGTCCTTCCAGGCGCGCGCCGCTCTCGCCGTGAACACGATGTGCTCCTCCGATGCCTTAACGAGAGCTTCGAAAGTGGGTACGGCGTCCGTTCCCAGAGGAGGGATCTCGCTCCAGGCGTCGAATGTGGCCGCCTGCCCGCTCCCGCCCTTCGACAGGTTTAGGTACTCGTTCTTCCAGTAGTCCCGGTCCTGACGCAGGGCCTCAGCGGCGGCGGCATCGTCTCGCGCCTTGTCGCGTTCCTCCATGCAGCTCTGTGCCATGTCCTCCCAGGATGTGGCGTCCTCTTCGAGCTGCCGGACACGTTTCTGCAGCGCTTCGAGCTCGGCGGTCGTGTCTCCGGCGGCCTGGGCGCGCGACAACTGCTCCGCCGCCCTGCGGGCTCCCGCGCGGTACGACGCCTGTCGCGCACGCCCCCACGCCGTGTCACTGCCGCGGGCGATGACAGAGAGATGGGCGAGCGACGGCATCAGCCGCCGTTCCACGAAGGACGTCTGAGACACCTCCTCCCGTGAGTAGGCGGGGTGCTCCAGGCCGAGGTCGGGCCAGACCAGCCGGGCGCCACCGCTGGGTACGGCCACCTGCTCGTGGGCCCGGCGGACGGCCTGTGCGGTCACGTAGTTCAGGGTCACCACCTGGGCCAGGCCCGCGAGTTGTCCCGACGCATCGGCCGCCGCGCTCCATCCCGCCTGGTCCCTGGGGTGCATCAGGAGAATGGGGAGGCGCGTGCGCAGCGCCAGGACGTCGAGGAGTACATCAGCGTGACTCTCCTCCCGGATCCTCTCGTATCGCCCCGTGGCGAGCTGGCTCAGCACCCGCACTTCAAGTTGCTCGTCGCCGAGCACCGCCCGCAACAGGTTGGGGCGCTTGAGCGGCGGATCCTGCACCGGCGCTATCCAGCCGTCGGGGATCTCCCTGCCCATGACGATCCTGAGCCCGCCGCCTTCCCCCGACTGGGAGACCGTGACCCGGGTGACAAACTGGGCCGGTCCCGTAGACAGCGGCTGGTGGATGGTCATGCGCAGAGCGCGGGTGAGTTCGTCGCCCGCCACGGTCCAGCTCACTGCGCGGTCACCATGGCCGGGAATCTTGCCGGCGAGCACCGCCCGGCCATCCCTGTCGAGTTCGGTCGCCGACGGTGCCGGTACACGTCCGTGGTGGCCGAGCCAGTCGGCGAGATGGCCGCGAAGGCTCTCGTAGACGTGGCCCGGCTGCTCCTGGGCGGACCGGATGTCGAAACTGACGGCATACAGCGCCTGCACGGCGGCTCCCCTCACCCCCGATGCCCTGTGCGACGACCGTTTCCCCCTCGAAAGCGGTCAGGGCACCGCTCGGAGAGCAACCGTAATACCGCCACGCCCAGGTCCGTAATGCCCTGGGCGTGGCTTCGGGACCGCCCGTCCGGTCAACCGAACGCCATAGCTGCTGGCCCCGACGGGGCCGATGAAACGGGGAGCCGTCGTGCACTCCGCCAGACCGTCTTGCCGGGCCGGGGCTGTCGCGTACGCCCCAGTCGGCGGCGAGCGCATCGACAAGGAGCAGTCTGTGGCATCCGCCCTCGTCCGGATCGGGAGCCGGTCGCGCCAGCCGGGTGGGGTGAATGTCGGTCAACTCGATTCGGACGCCCAGACTCTCGTCGTGGGAAAGGGCGGGGCTAAGCACCGCCCGGGACGCGGCCGTGGAGGACGGCGTTCGCGGCGAGTTCGGCGATGACCAGGACGACCGTGTCGTGTGCCTCGGTACCGTGCGGGTGGCCCCCACCCGGTTACTGACTTTCGAACTCCGAGAACTGAGCTGCCCGGTGTGGTGCGAGATACCGAGATCATTCCGCGATGGCCCCAGTAACGCCCAGAGCCCCGAAGCGAGCGTCAGCCGAGCGTCAAGATTCCTCGACGGAACCCCTGAAAGCGCCGCCGAAGCGACCGTCTGCCTCAAGAAGTCGCAGGTCAGGCAACCTTCAAGGATCGATCCATCCATTCGACCCGCTGCATGGAGAGGAACAGGTCGGTCGAACCGCCTGCGACACAAAGCCGCAGGTCAAGCGCCCTTCACGGCAGGCTCAAGGATAGCCACACACTCCACATGCGACGTCATCGGAAAGAGATCGAACACCCGCAACGTCCGCACCCGGTACCCCCCGTCCCGGAAGTACCCCAGGTCCCGGGCCAGCGCCGCCGGGTCGCATGCCACATACGCGATGCGTCGCGCCCCGAGGGACGACAGGTGCGCCACCGTCTTGCGTCCCGCCCCCGCCCTCGGCGGGTCCAGGACGATGAGGTCGACCTCCGTGATGCCCGTCCGCGGCAGCACCGCCTCGACCTTGCCCTGTTCGATCCGTACCCGGTCGAAGTCCGCGAGGTTGTGGCGGGCGTCCTCCACCGCGCGCTTGCCGGACTCGATACCGAGGACCGCGCCCTGGTCGCCGAGGCGGTCGGCGAGGGCGCCCGCGAAGAGGCCGACGCCGCAGTACAGGTCGAGGGCCATCTCGCCCTTGCGGGGCAGCAGACCCTGCATCACCGCCGTGACCAGCGTGTCCGCCGCCTTCGGGTGGACCTGCCAGAAGCCGCCGCTGCCCACGCGGTGCGTACGGCCGTCGGCCCGCTCCCGCACGAAGGCGCGGCCGTGGACGCGGTGGACGCCGCCGTCCTTCTCGTCGACCCGCATGACGGACACGGGCTTGTCGAGCTCGACGAGGGGGAGCCGGGCGCCCGGCCTGGGCTCCAGGATCACCATGCGGTCCTGGGAGCCGGTGGCCGCGATGGCCTCCACGGACGCCATCCCGGACCAGTCACGGTCCTCGATGCCCAGCTCGCTCACGCCCGGCGCCGCGATCATGCAGTGCTCGATCGCCTCGACCTCGTGCGAGCGGTGCCGGCGCAGACCGGCCCGGCCGTCCGCGTCGACGGCGTACTGCACGCGCGTGCGCCACTGCGGCACCTGCCCGGCCGGCAGCTTGTCGCCCTCGGCGGGCATCACCGTGCCGTCCCAGCCGGCCTCCTCGGGCGTGAGCCCGGCAAGACGCGCCAGCTGCTCCACGACCACCTCGCCCTTGAGCCGCCGCTGCGCCCCCGGCTTCGCGTGCTGCCAGTCGCAGCCGCCGCAGCGGCCCGGACCGGCGTAGGGGCAGGGCGCCTCGATGCGGTCCTTGGACGCGTCGAGCACCTCGACGGCGTCCGCGCGCAGGAAGCGGGCGCCCTCCTCGCCCTCGGTGACCCGGGCGACGACCCGCTCCCCGGGCAGCGCGTGCCGCACGAAGAGCACCTGGCCCTCGTCGGTGCGGGCGATGCAGTGGCCGCCATGGGCGACGGGTCCGACCTCGACCTCGTACTCCAGCCCCACCAGCGACTTCTTCGGTTCTGCCTGCATGGCGGGGTGACTCCAGATACGTAGCGGAAAACGGCGGGACAACAGCCGACCAGTCTACGTCTGTTTCGAGGACTCCTTCGCCCGCTCCTGGGCCGGACCACGCCGCACGGAACCCGGCGCGTTCCACTCCTGCCGCTTGCGGGCCCGCTTCTTCGCGACCTCGGAGGACTGCAGCTGGTAGGGCACCGACGTCACCATCACACCGGGCGTGAACAGCAGCCGGCCCTTCAGGCGCAGGGCGCTCTGGTTGTGCAGCAGATGCTCGTACCAGTGGCCGACGACGTACTCGGGGATGATCACGGACACGGCGTCGCGCGGCGACTCACGGCGCAGGTTCTTGACGTACTCGATGATCGGCCGGGTGATCTCGCGGTAGGGCGAGTCGAGGACCTTCAGCGGAACGTCGATCCCGCGCCGCTCCCACTCGGCCTTGAGCGCCTTGGTCTCGGCCGGGTCGACGTTGACGCTGAGCGCTTCCAGGGTGTCGGTGCGCATCAGCTTGGCGTAGGCGAGGGCACGAAGCGTGGGCCGGTGGATCTTGGAGACCAGGACCACTGAGTGCACCCGGGAGGGGCGGACACTGTCGTCGCTCGGGCCCTCGGGGGCGGCGATCTCCTCGGCGACCCGGTCGTAGTGCTTCCGGATCGCGGTCATGGTCGCGTAGAAGATCACCATGCCGAGCAGGGCGACCCAGGCGCCGTGCGCGAACTTGGTGACGAGGACGACGACCAGCACCAGGCCGGTGAAGAAGGCGCCGAACGAGTTGATCGCGCGGGACCGGATCATGCGGCGGCGCTTGGCGGGGTCCTTCTCGGTGCGCAGATGGCGGTTCCAGTGGCGGACCATGCCGGTCTGGCTGAGCGTGAAGGAGACGAACACGCCGACGATGTAGAGCTGGATCAGGCGCGTGGAGTCGGCGCCGTAGATCCACACCAGCAGGGCGGCCGCGCCGGCCAGGAGCACGATGCCGTTGGAGAACGCGAGGCGGTCGCCGCGGGTGTGCAGCTGGCGGGGCAGGTAGCGATCCTGGGCGAGGATCGAGCCGAGCAGCGGGAAGCCGTTGTACGCCGTGTTCGCGGCGAGGAAGAGGACCAGTGCCGTGGCGGCGGCGATCACGATGAAGAAGAACGTGCCGTCGCCGAAGACGGCGGCCGCGACCTGCGAGATCACCGGGTTCTGGACGTAGTCGCTGCCGACGGGCACGCCGTTGTCGATGAGGTCCTTGGCCGGGTTCTCCGCCATGCGCACATCGGTGGCCATGGCGAGCCCGATGATGCCGCAGAACATGGTGACCGCCAGGGCCCCCATGAGGGCGAGCGTGGTCGCCGCGTTCTTCGACTTGGGCTTGCGGAAGGCGGGGACGCCGTTGCTGATCGCCTCGACACCGGTGAGCGCGGCACAGCCGGAGGAGAAGGCGCGCAGCAGCAGGAACACCAGGGCGAAGCCGGCGAGCCCCTCGCGCTCGGCCTCGATCTCGAAGTCGGCGGTCGGCGACTTCAAGTTCTCGCCGAGGACCAGGCCCTGGAACGCGCCCCAGGCGATCATGATGAAGACGCCGACGACGAAGACATACGTCGGGATCGCGAAGAGGTTGCCGGACTCCTTCACGCCGCGCAGGTTCATCAGCGTCAGCAGCACGATGATGCCGACCGCGCACAGGACCTTGTTCTCGACGACGAACGGCACGGCCGAGCCGAGGTTCTCCACGCCCGAGGAGATGGACACGGCCACGGTCAGGACGTAGTCCACGAGCAGCGTGCTGGCCACGGTCAGCCCGGCCTTGGGGCCGAGGTTGGTGTTGGCGACCTCGTAGTCACCGCCGCCGCTCGGGTAGGCGTGGACGTTCTGCCGGTAGGAGGCGACGACCGTGAACATCAGGAGGACGACGGCGACCGCGATCCAGGGGCTGAATTGGTACGCCGACACGCCCGCGATGGACAGGACCAGCAGCACCTCGCCGGGCGCGTACGCCACGGAGGACAGCGGGTCGGAGGCGAAGACGGGAAGTGCGATGCGCTTCGGCAGGAGAGTTTCCCCGAGCCGGTCACTGCGCAGAGCCCGCCCGATCAAGATCCGTTTGGGCACGTCGGTCAGTTTGGACACAACAGAGGATCGTAGGCGTTCGAACGGGCTGCCGCCCACCCGCCACCCCACTTCCGCACGGCCCCTGCTCTCCGGGTGAAATCAGGGGCGGCGCGGCTGCGGATTCCGTAGGTCGCGGCATCGGCATGCCTATATGACAAAACCCGCCGGTTTTTCCGGCCGTTGCCGCCCTCCGGAGGTCCCATGGACACCACCGCCCAGCTGATCGGCGCCGCCGCCGCGCTCGTCGGCCTCGGAATCCTGACACTCGCCAGTGTCCGCAGCATCAGCCGCCGTTGATCGATCCCGACTCGCGGCAACCGTGCACAGGGGTGCCGACGTCCTACCGCGCGTGTGTAGCTTGGGCGTCGATCTGAGACCCTGATCTGGCTGAGCAGTATCTCTTCACCTTGGAAGGACGGTCGTGCACATCGTCATCATGGGCTGCGGAAGAGTGGGTTCCGCTCTCGCCCAGACCCTGGAGCAACAGGGGCACACGGTCGCTGTGATCGATCAGGACCCCACCGCCTTCCGTCGACTGGGCCCCGGATTCGGCGGCCGCCGGGTCACGGGCATCGGCTTCGACCAGGACACCCTGCGCGAGGCGGGCATCGAGGAGGCCGGCGCCTTCGCCGCCGTCTCCAGCGGCGACAACTCCAACATCATCTCCGCGCGCGTGGCCCGCGAGATGTTCGGCGTGGAGAATGTCGCGGCCCGTATCTACGACCCCCGCCGCGCCGAGGTCTACCAGCGCCTGGGCATCCCGACCGTGGCGACCGTCCGCTGGACCGCCGACCAGATGCTGCGCCGGCTGCTCCCGTCGGGCGCCGAGCCGCTGTGGCGCGACCCCACCGGTGGCGTCCAGCTCGCCGAGGTGCACACCTCCACGGCGTGGGTGGGCCACAAGATCAGCAAGCTGCAGGAGGAGACGGGCGTCCGCGTGGCGTTCCTGACCCGCCTCGGTGAGGCCATCCTGCCCAGCTCGCAGACGGTGTTGCAGGAGGGCGACCTGGTGCACGTGATGATGCGTGCCGACGAGATCGACAAGGTCGAGGCGGCGTTCACCAAGGGTCCCGAAGAGGAGGGCGGTCACTGATGAGGGTCGCCATTGCCGGTGCCGGCGCCGTCGGCCGCTCGATCGCGGGCGAGCTGCTGGAGAACGGCCACGAGGTCCTGCTGATCGACAAGGCGCCGACCGCCATCTCGGTCGAGCGCGTCCCGCAGGCGGAGTGGCTGCTCGCCGACGCCTGCGAGATCACGTCCCTGGACGAGGCCGCGCTCCAGCGCTGCAACGTCGTGATCGCCGCGACCGGCGACGACAAGGTGAACCTGGTCGTCTCCCTGCTGGCGAAGACGGAGTACGGCGTCCCGCGCGTCGTCGCCCGCGTCAACAACCCCAAGAACGAGTGGCTCTTCAACGAGTCCTGGGGCGTCGACGTCGCCGTCTCCACCCCCCGTCTGATGTCCGCCCTGGTCGAGGAGGCGGTCAGCGTCGGCGACCTGGTCCGCCTGCTGCGCTTCAGCCACGGCGACGCCAACCTGGTCGAGCTGACCCTGCCCGAGGAGTCGGCCCTGGCCGGCACCCAGGTCGGCGATGTGGAGTGGCCGCAGGACACCTCGCTGGTCACGATCATCCGAGGCACCCGCGTGCTCACCCCGACCCGGGAAGACTCCCTGGAAGCGGGCGACGAGCTGCTGTTCGTGGCCGCCCAGGCCCGCGAGGAGCAGCTGGAGGACCTGCTGTCGGTGCGCCGCGAGGACACGGCGAGCTGAGGGTTACGACGACGAAGGGCGCCCAGGGAAGTCCGGGGCGCCCTTCGCGTTGACCGCTACTGGGCCGAGGCTACTCGGCCGAGCGAGCCGCGGACTTCTGTTCCTTCTCGGCCTTCTCCGCCGCCTCCATCTCCGCGAACACGTCGATCGGAGCGGGCGCCTTGGCGAGGAAGATCCACGTCAGCCAGACGGCCAGCAGGAAGGGCGGGATCTTCAGGGAGACCAGGACCCAGCCCAACTGCTCGGTGTCCGCCCACCAGTACAGCGGGAAGAGGACCGCGCACTTGGCGAGCAGGATCGCGCCCCAGGCGTAACTGGCCTTGGCGTACGCCTTCTTGCGGCCGGGGTTGCGGGTGCGCCAGGAGAGGTTCTCCTTGAACACCGGGCCGAGGATCAGGCCGATCAGCGGGACACCGCACAGCGTGGTGATGATGTACGCCAGGCCCAGGCCCAGCGTGTAGAGCATGCCGGGCAGATAGAAGTCCTTGGCGTTGCCGGTCATCATCGCGAAGACGACACCGAAGGCGACGCCGAGGACACCGCTGAAGGCGTGCTTGACGGTGCCCTTCATCACCAGGCGGACGACGACGAGCAGCAGGGACACACCGAGCGCGGCGATCGCCGACAGGTGCAGGTTCTTGTTGATGGTGTAGATGGTGACGAAGAGAAGTCCGGGCAGCACCGTCTCGACCATGCCGCGCAGGCCGCCGAAGGCCTCGAACAACGCGTCCTGGGTCGCTGCCCGGGAGTCGTGCCCGCCTTCTGCGGTGGTGTCTTCGGTCGGCTTGTCGAGCGACGTCACCGGCTACTCCCGTCCGAGCGGTCTCAGTTCGTATTTCGGGTTGAACAGCACCCGGCGGCCCCGGCTCATCGAGATCCGGCCCGATGCGATCAGCTTGCGCCCCGGTTCGATCCCCACGATGGAGCGTCTGCCGAGCCACACCACGTCCAGCGCGGCGGAGCCGTCGAACAGCTCGGCCTCCAGGGCCGGGACCCCGGCACGCGGCCGCAGAGTGACCGTGCGCAAGGTACCAGTAACGGTGACTATCTGTCGGTCGCGGCAGTCACCGATGCGTGTGCAGCCGGCCGTCTCGGCGTCCTCGCGCAGTTCCTCGGACTCCAGGTCCTCCTGCGACGAGGAGAGCCGGTCGAGCATGCGCCGGAACCGGCCCACCGGCTTCTCGGAACGAGGAACAGAACTCATGTCTGAAGCGTACCGGGGCGCGCCGACACCTTCGTACCCGCAGGGAGAGCGCTCGAACCGGCGGTGAGCCACTCCCGACTTGCCTAAAGCCTTTAGGCAATCCCACAATGGATTTCGGTAAACGAAGGGATGGTCATGGTACGCGCAGGACTCACCCCCGAGCTGTTGACCCGGGCCGGGGCGGAGCTCGCCGACGAGGTCGGCTTCGACCGGGTGACCGTCTCGGAGCTCGCCCGCCGGTCCGACGTCAAGGTCGCGAGCCTGTACTCGCATCTGAAGAACTCCCAGGAGCTCAAGACCCGGATCGCCCTGCTCGCGCTGGAGGAACTCGCCGACCGGGCCGCGGACGCGCTGGCGGGCCGGGCCGGCAAGGACGCCCTGACGGCGTTCGCCGACGTCTACCGCGACTACGCCCGTGCCCACCCCGGCCGCTATGCCGCGGCCCGGTTCCGCCTGGACCCGGAGACGGCGGCCCGGAGCGCGGGCGTACGGCACGCCCAGATGACCCGGGCCGTCCTGCGCGGCTACGACCTGCCCGAGCCGGAGCAGACACACGCCGTCCGCCTCCTGGGCAGCGTCTTCCACGGCTATGTCGACCTGGAACTGGCGGGCGGCTTCAGCCACAGCTCCCCCGGCAGCGAGGAGTCCTGGGCCCGGATCCTGGACGCCCTCGACGCCACCCTGCGCAACTGGCCCCGAGCCTGAAGGTCCTTCATGCACTCCACACCCCTCACCCCCGCCCTCGTCCGCGGCGCTCTCGACCTGGAGCGCACCGAGCACGGCCTGCTCCCGCACCGGCTCCCCGCCAGGGCCCGCGCCCAGTGCGCCGACCCCCAGCTCGCCATGGTCGAGTCCCAGCCCTCCGGCGTACGGCTGGCCTTCCGCACCCGCGCCACCGCAGTGACGCTGAGGACACTGCCCACCAAGCGGACGTACGTCGGCGCCCCGCCCCGCCCGGACGGCCTCTACGACCTCCTCGTCGACGGCGCCCTGACCGCGCAGGCGGTGGCGACCGGGGGCAACACCCTCTCCATCGACATGTCGACCGGCACCGCCGAGCACCGCCCCGGCCCGGTCGCCACCCTGCACTTCACCGGCCTGCCCGCCAGGGACAAGGACGTGGAGATCTGGCTCCCGCACAACGAGACCACGGAACTCGTGGCCCTGCGCACGGACGCCCCCGTCGAGCCCCTCCCGGACCGCGGCCGCAAGGTGTGGCTGCACCACGGCAGTTCCATCAGCCACGGCTCCGACGCGGCGAGCCCCACCGGCATCTGGCCCGCCCACGCCGCGGCCCTGGCCGGAGTGGAGCTGATCAACCTGGGCTTCGGCGGCAGCGCCCTCCTGGACCCCTTCACCGCCCGCGCCATCCGGGACACGCCGGCCGACCTGATCAGCGTCAAGATCGGCATCAACCTGGTGAACCTGGACCTGATGCGCCTGCGCGCCTTCACCCCGGCCGTCCACGGCTTCCTGGACACCATCCGCGACGGCCACCCCTGCACTCCGCTGCTGGTCGTCTCCCCGATCCTGTGCCCCATCCACGAGGACACCCCGGGACCGGGCGCCTTCGACCTCGCCGCCCTGAGCTCCGGAAAGCTGAAGTTCCAGGCCCTCGGCGACCCCGCGGAGACGGCCACCGGCAAGCTGACGCTCAAGGTGATCCGCGAGGAGCTGTGCCGCATCGTCGAGCAGCGCGGACCGGACGACCCGAACCTCAGCTACCTGAACGGCCTCGACCTCTACGGCGAGAAGGACTACGCCGAGCTGCCGCTGCCCGACGAACTCCACCCGGACGCGGCGACGCACCGCCGTATCGGCGACCGCTTCGCGAAGCTGGCCCTGAGGGGCTAGCGCTCGAAGCGATACCCCGTCCCCGGCTCCGTGATGCTGCATCCCCCGGGGGACAACCCCCGGACCCCCGGCCAACCTCGCCGCTCACTTCTCGAAGCGATACCCCATCCCCGGCTCCGTGATGCTGCATCCCCCGGGGGACACCCCCCGGACCCCCGGCCAACCTCGCCGCTCACTTCTCGAAGCGATACCCCATCCCCGGCTCCGTGATGAAGTGCTTCGGATGCGAGGGGTCGGCCTCCAGCTTCCGCCGCAACTGCGCCATGTACACCCGCAGGTAATTCGTCTCCGTCCCGTACGACGGCCCCCACACCTCCTGCAGCAGCTGCTTCTGGCTGACCAGCCGCCCGGCGTTGCGGACCAGCACCTCCAGCAGATGCCACTCGGTCGGCGTCAGCCGGACATCCGCCCCGTCCCGGTGGACCTTCTTCGCGGCCAGGTCGACGGTGAACGTGCCGGTCTCGACGATGACGTCCTCCTCGCCGCCCCCGAGGGGCTCGGCGCGCCGGACCGCCGCCCGCAGCCGGGCCAGCAGTTCGTCCATGCCGAACGGCTTGGTGACGTAGTCGTCGGCGCCCGCGTCCAGGGCCTCGACCTTCTCGTCGGAGGAGTGCCGGGCGGACAGCACGAGGATCGGCACCCGGGTCCAGCCGCGCAGACCCCGGATCACCTCGACGCCGTCCATGTCGGGAAGTCCGAGGTCGAGGACGACCACGTCGGGGTGGCGGGCGGCGGCGAGCTGGAGGGCCGTGGCGCCATCCTGCGCCGCGTCGACCTCGTACTTGCGGGCCTTGAGGTTGATCACAAGGGCACGCACGATCTGCGGCTCGTCCTCGATCACGAGCACCCGGGTCATGAAGCCTGCCTTTCGCGTTCCGGTACTGCGGGGTGAAGTAGCTCGTCGGCGGCGACGCGGAGCGTGAGCACCATGGTGAGGCCACCGCCAGGAGTGTCCTCCGCGTTCAGCGTCCCGCCCATCGCCTCCGCGAAGCCGCGCGCCACGGCAAGTCCCAGTCCCACCCCGGCACCGCGCGGTGCGTCACCGTACCGCTGGAAGGGCGCGAAGATCCGCTCCTTGGCGTCGTCGGGGACACCGGGCCCGCGGTCCACGACGCGGACCTCGACGCGGTCGGCGAGGGAGCTGGCGGAGACGAAGACGGGGGTGCCGGGCGGGCTGTACTTGACGGCGTTCTCGACGACGTTGGCGACCGAGCGCTCCAGCAGCCCGGGGTCGACGGCGACCATGGGCAGGGTCTCCGGGATGTCCAGCCCGACGCTGTCCTCGGGCACCCCCCCGAGCGCCATCGGCACCACTTCGTCGAGGTCGATCTCGCGGATGATCGCGGTGACGGTGCCGGTCTGCAGGCGGGACATGTCGAGGAGGTTGCCGACCAGGTGGTCGAGGCGGTCGGCGCCCTCCTCGATCCCGGCCAGCAGCTCCGCCTCGTCCTCCTGCGACCAGGCCACGTCGTCCGAGCGCAGACTGCTCACCGCGGCCTTGATCCCGGCGAGCGGGGTGCGCAGATCGTGGCTGACGGCCGCCAGCAGCGCCGTACGGATGCGGTTGCCCTCGGCCAGCGTGCGGGCCTGGTCGGCCTCCGCGCGGAGCCGGCGCCGGTCCAGGACGACGGCGGCCTGGGCGGCGAACGCTGCGAGCACCCGGCGGTCCTCGGCGGGCAGCACCCGGCCGGTCAGCGCCAGCGCCATGTGGTCGCCGACCGGCATCTCAACGTCCGCGTCGTCGGGGTTGGTGCACGGCTCGGGTCCCACACTCCCGGCGCAGGTCCACGGCTCCACCTCGCTCGCGCGCTCCAGCAGGGCCGCCGACGCCATCCCGAAGGTCTCCCGGACCCGCTCCAGCAGCGCCTCCAGGCTGGTCTCGCCGCGCAGCACGTCGCCGGCGAGGAAGGAGAGGATCTCCGACTCGGCGCGCAGCCGGGCGGCCTGGTGGGTGCGGCGGGCGGCGAGGTCGACCACGGAGGCGACGGACACCGCGACCCCGACGAAGATCGCGATGGCGACGATGTTCTTCGGGTCGGCGATGGTGAACCGGTGCAGCGGCGGAGAGAAGAAGTAGTTCAGCAGCAGCGACCCGAAGGCCGCCGAGGCCAGCGCCGGGAAGAGCCCGCCGAGCAGCGCCGCCGCCACGGTCGCCGTCAGGAACAGCAGCATGGTGTTGGCGAGGCCGAGGTCGACGGCGTTCAGCGCCACCGTCAGCAGCACGGGACCGACGAGGCCGACGATCCAGCCCCAGGTGATGCGGGCCCGTCCCAGCCGGGCCCCCCGTGCGACCGGCAGTCCGCGCCCCTTGGCGACCTCGTCGTGGGTGACGATGTGCACGTCGAGATCGGGCCCCGACTCCCGGGCGACGGTCGCTCCCACGCCGGGCCCGAAGACGTACTGCCAGGTCTTGCGGCGCGAGGAGCCGAGCACGATCTGGGTGGCGTTCACCCCGCGCGCGAAGGCCAGCAGGGCCGCCGGTATGTCGTCGCCGACGACATGGTGGAAGGTGCCGCCGAGATCCTCGACGAGGGTGCGCTGTACGGCGAGTTCCTTGGGCGAGGCCGAGGTCAGCCCGTCGCTGCGGGCGATGTAGACGGCGAGCACCTCACCTCCGGCGCCCTTCTCGGCCAGCCGCACGGCGCGCCGGATCAGGGTCCGGCCCTCGGGGCCGCCGGTGAGCCCCACCACGATCCGCTCGCGTGAGCCCCAGATCTTCGAC
Source organism: Streptomyces sp. P17 (assembly GCF_032436805.1). Taxonomy (NCBI): domain Bacteria; kingdom Bacillati; phylum Actinomycetota; class Actinomycetes; order Kitasatosporales; family Streptomycetaceae; genus Streptomyces; species Streptomyces sp. P17. The sequence continues at coordinate 73,845 of NZ_JAVRBF010000002.1, forward strand.
ACCCGGTGTTCGCCGCGGTAGGCGCGCAGATACTCGTCGACCCGGTCGGCCACCCACAGCAGCGCCAGCTCGCGCAGGGCCGTGAGGTTGCCGGGCCGGAAGTAGTTGGACAGGGCCGCGTCGACCTTGTCGGGCTGGTAGATGTTGCCGTGCGCCATCCGCCGGCGCAGGGCCTGCGGGGACATGTCGACGAGCTCGATCTGGTCGGCGCGGCGCACCACCTCGTCGGGCACGGTCTCCTGCTGCCGTACCCCGGTGATGGACTCCACGACGTCGCCCAGCGACTCCAGGTGCTGGATGTTGACGGTCGATATGACGTCGATCCCGGCGGCGAGCAGCTCCTCGACGTCCTGCCAGCGCTTGGCGTTGCGGGAGCCGGGGATGTTGGTGTGGGCGAGCTCGTCCACCAGCGCCACCCGGGGCCGCCGGGCGAGCACGGCGTCCACGTCCATCTCGGTGAAGGCGCTGCCGCGGTACGCGAGCTCCCTGCGCGGGATCTGCTCCAGACCGTGCAGCATCACCTCGGTGCGCGGCCGGTCGTGGTGCTCCACGAACGCCACCACGCAGTCGGTGCCCCGCTCGGCACGCCGGTGCGCCTCGGACAGCATCGCGTACGTCTTGCCGACGCCCGGTGCCGCGCCGAGGTAGATCCGAAGCCTGCCGCGTCCCACAGCGTCGACCTTACGACCAGCAAACCCGACATATGCCACCGGGTACGGCCGCCGGGGCGTCTTTGACGCAACCCTGACGCACCGCACCCGGCGACGGGCTCCCCCGGCTCAGGAGGGGTTGTCCCCGTGGGTGAGGGTCTCCCAGGCGACGAAGAGGTTGTTGCTGCCGGCCGGACGCCTGCTCTCGGTCAGCGTCCCGGTGTTGGCCATCGCGTGGCCGAGGCGGTTGTACAGGGCGTTGTAGCCGACCTCGGTGACGGGCCCGAGCCCCAGACGCAGCGAGCCGCCGCACAGCCGGCCGGGCACGGCCGTACCGAGTTCGTACTTGGCCTGGAACCCGAGCGCGTGCCGCTTTGTGAACAGACGCGTTGGCCGGAGACGGTAGTCCAGACCGATCCAGCGTCAAGAGTCCGCACACGCGAGAAAGGGCCGCACCCCGAGGGGTACGGCCCTTTCGTTACGACTGTCTAGCGGACCTCGGTGATCTCCGGTCCGCGCTGCAGCTGACCCATGCCGCCCGAGAACCGGGAGCCGGCCTCCTCCTGCGGGACCCCTTCGGGGACCATCTGGGCGTCGTTCGGCAGCTTCAGGACGATCGGGTCGCGGGGCGCCATCGGGCCCTCGCCGCGGACCACGACCGTGTCCCGGAAGATCTGCTCCAGCAGCCCGGCCGCCTGCGGCTGCACCGCGCCCTGGCCGGAGATCACACCGCGCAGGAACCAGCGCGGACCGTCCACCCCGACGAACCGCACGACCTGGAAGCCGCCCTTGCCGTCCGGCAGCTGGACCGGGACCTGCGCCCTGAGCTCCCAGCCCAGCGGCCCCTCGACCTCGTCGATGATGCCGCCCTGCTGGGTGATGCCGGAGCCGATCTCCTCGCGCACCTCGCCCCAGATGCCCTCCCGCTTGGGAGCGGCGAAAGCCTGCAGCTGGATCGCGCTGTCGCGCAGGACGACGGTCGCGGCGACGATCGCGTCGCCCGCGACCTCGACCCGCAGTTCCATGCCCTCGACTCCGGGCACGAAGAGCCCGCCCAGGTCCACCCGGCCCTCGCCGGGCTCGCGCACCTCGGTGCTGTCCCACGGTCCGTCGGGCCGAGGCTCCGGCTCCAGGCGCACGCGCTCGCGCGTGCCTTCGTCGTCCGCCTCGGTGTCGACGCCGTCGACGACCTGCTCGGGCTCGCCGGCCGCGTCCTCGGCGGCACCCTTCTTCTTGCGACGTCCGAACACGTCACTGTCCTTCCCGGTCGACTACGACCGAAGCGTATCTAGTCCCACCCGTCGTGCCGCCGTCGGCGGCGTGACCGCTTGTGCCGCGCCCGCCGTCCACGGCGGAGTGCCCACCGGTGGACCCGAAGCCCCCCTCGGCCCGCGCCGAGTCGGGAAGCTCCGCGACCTCCTGGAAGCGGACCCTCTCGACCTGCTGGACGACCAGTTGGGCAATCCGGTCGAAGCGCTCGAACCGCACGGACTCGCGCGGGTCGAGATTCACCACGATCACCTTGATCTCCCCACGGTACCCGGCATCAACCGTCCCTGGGGCATTCACCAGAGCGACACCGCAGCGGGCGGCCAGACCGGAACGTGGGTGTACGAAGGCCGCGTACCCCTCCGGGAGCGCAACAGACACCCCCGTCGGCAACACCGCGCGCTCCCCCGGCTTGAGTTCACAGGCCTCGGTGGTGCGCAGATCCGCGCCCGCGTCGCCGGGATGCGCGTACGACGGAAGCGGTACGTCCGGATCGACGCGGCGGATCAGCACGTTCAGGGGGTCACGGCTCACGGGTTCACCTCGAAGGCGCGGGCACGCCGCACCTGGTCCGGGTCGTTCATGGCGGCCTGGATCTCCTCCGGGCGGCCGTTGTCGATGAAGTGGTCGACCTTGACCTCGATGAAGAGCGCGTCGGCGCGGACGGCGACCGGTCCTTCGGGGCCGCCGACGCGTCCGGTGGCGGTGGAGTAGATCTTCCGCCCGGCCACCGCCGTCACCTCGGCCTGCAGATGCAGCACGGTGCCGACCGGCACCGGCCGGCGGAAGTCGGTCTCCAGACGTCCGGTCACGGCGATGGTCCGCAGCAGCCAGTTCAGCGAGCCCAGGGTCTCGTCGAGGGCGGTCGCGAGGATGCCGCCGTGCGCGAGGCCGGGCGCACCCTGGTGTTCGGGGCGCACGGTGAACTCGGCGGTGAGGGAGACCCCTTCGCCCGCCCGCGCCTGCAGGTGCAGCCCGTGCGGCTGCTCACCGCCACAGCCGAAACACAGGCCGTAGTGCGCGCCGAGAAGCTCACCGGGCGCGGGAGCGTCGGGGTGTCGCACCGGTGTCACGGCGTCGGCCGGCGGCTGAAGGCTTGCGGATGTACCACTCACAGCCGCAGACCTTACCCGCGCGTCGGCGCCTTCCGGACACCGTGCCAGGCTTGGATCCATGCAGCTCTCCGCCACCCCGTACGAAGAACGCCTCACCGCCCCCCGCTCGTGGTGGCTGATGTCGGTGCTGGTCGGCGTCTCCCTGGCGCTGATCGTGCTCCCGTTCGGCACTCTGCCGATGCTCGGCGCCCTGGCCGCCGGTACCGCCGCGGCGGCCGTGGTGGCCAGCTCGTACGGCTCGGTCCGGATCCGTGTGGTGGGCGGCTCACTGATCGCGGGCGAGGCGAAGATCCCGGTCACCGCGCTGGGCGAGACGGAGATCCTGGACCCTGAGGAGGCCCGGGCCTGGCGCACGCACAAGGCCGACACCCGCGCCTTCCTGCTGCTGCGCGCCTACATCCCCACGGCGCTGCGGGTGGAGGTCACCGACCCCGAGGACCCGACGCCGTATCTGTACCTGTCGACGCGGGAGCCGGAGGCTCTGGCGGAGGCCATCAAGGCGGCGAAGGCGGCCTAGGGGGTGTTTTGAAAGTCCTGTGCGGTGCCCGCGGTGTTCGGTGCGTGCCCTCGGCGTGCCGGACGAAGGCCCTCGTACTGGACGTACTTGGGTCTTTGGCCGGTGCGGCGAGGGTGCGTGCCGGGCGCCCTGGGTGCTGTGCGGGACTTTCAAAACACCCCCTAGCACGCGGGGCCGAAGGGGGTCCCCGGAACGGGGACCCGAAGCGCGTCAACTCCCTGACCAGCCGCGCCACAGCCGTCTGGGCCGGACTTCCTGCGCGACGTCCCCCATCGTCAGCGGGTCGGCCGGCGTCTCCAGCGGTGGGAGCTCGGCGAGCGCCTCCCAGGGCACCTGGGTCTTGCGCAGGTCCGCGCGGATCCGGTCGGCCAGTTTCCTGGTGTCCCTGCGGTTCATCAGCGCGCCCACGGCCGCGCCCACCATGAACGGCATCAGGTTCGGCAGATTGCGCACCATCCGCTTCATGATCTGCTGACGCAGCTGGTGCTTCATATGGGTGTTCAGCGCCGAACTCACGGTCGACGGCTTGGTCACGTCGATCCCGCGCTCCCCCGACCAGGAGTCCAGATACGCGGTGGAGCGCTGTTTCAGGTTCCCCGGCGGGCGGACGCCGTAGACCTCGTGGAGTTCGGCGATCAGCTTCAGCTCGATCGCGGCGACTCCGGTGATCTCCGCGGCCAGCTCCGTCGGCATCGCCGGCGGCATGGGCAGCATCGCGGCCGCGCCGATGCCCGCCCCGACCGTGGACGTCGCGGTCATCGCGCCCGCCACGAGCTTGTCGGCGAGTTGCTCGGGGCCGAGGCCCGGGAACTGTCTGCGCAGGGTCGCGAGGTCCCGTACGGGCACTCGCGGGGCGTTCTCGATGATCCGGTCGGCGAGGTAGGCAAGCCCCGCCTTGGCGCGGCTGCCGCCCTTGCGGACGCCTTCCCTGGCCTTGTCCCGGACCACCGCGGCCCGTCGCCGGGCCACGGGCGTCGGTGCCTGCGCCGGCACTGGCGGATCGCCAGGGCCGGCCGCCGGTTCGAGCGAGGCCGACCCAGTGTCGGATGAGCCCCGCTCGTCGTCACGCGCGCCGTGCGGGCCGCCGGGCGGCCCTTGGTCCGCTCCCCGCGCGGGGAAGCGGCGCTTCCAGGGAGGGGTCGAGCCAGTCACGGCCGACCCGTCCTCAGTCGCAGTCGCGGCAGATCGGCTGACCGTTCTTCTCCCGGGCCAGCTGGCTGCGGTGGTGCACCAGGAAGCAGCTCATGCAGGTGAACTCGTCCTGCTGCTTGGGCAGCACCCGGACGGCCAGCTCCTCGTTCGAGAGGTCCGCTCCGGGCAGCTCAAGGCCTTCCGCGGCCTCGAACTCGTCGACGTCCACTGCGGAGGTCGACTTGTCGTTCCGGCGGGCCTTGAGCTCTTCAAGGCTGTCCGAGTCGACGTCGTCGTCGGTCTTGCGTGGGGTGTCGTAATCCGTTGCCATGTCGCTCTCCCCCTCTGGGTGTCTGCGGTGTCTCCAGCGCACGTAACGCGTGAGAGGCCGGACTTGTGCCCGACCCGAGGCGGAGATTTTGCCTCACATCAAGGTCTGTTACTCAATCGACACCCAACCGGACTCCTCAAGAGTGATCGGCTTGGATGGCGATGCGGACCGTACACGGTCCCAATGCCGCACTTCAAAGGCGTCTCACCGTGTACTTCCCGTGATCAAGACCCCCGAAAACCCGGATTTTCCCGGCTTTCCGGCCGGTCGCCTGATCACGGAGAGTGGATGGCCGGAAATTCGCCCTTGTGATCGATCACACACGGTACCGCTCCGCGAGTGCCCAGAAAATTCCGCGCAAAGCGAACATCCCCGGGTGCCGGCACGTCGATCTCACGCGGGCAGCGCGACGCTCATCACCAGCCCGCCGCCCTCACGAGGCTGCGCCGTGATGTGCCCGCCGTGCGCCCGGGCCACGGACCGCGCGATGGACAGACCGAGTCCGACGCCCTTGTCGCTGCCCGTGCGCTCCGTCCGCAGCCGCCGGAACGGCTCGAAGAGATTGTCGATCTCGTATGCCGGGACGACCGGACCCGTGTTGGACACGACGAGCAGCGCCTGGCCGTGCTGGAGCTCGGTGGTGACCTCGACCCAGCCGCCCTCGGGGACGTTGTACCGCACGGCGTTCTGCACGAGGTTCAGGGCGATCCGCTCCAGCAGGACGCCGTTGCCCTGCACGACCGCGGGATCGCGCTTGCCGCGGATCTCCACGCCCTTCGCCGCCGCCTCGCCGTGCACCTGGTCGACGGCCTGCTCGGCCACCTCCGCGAGGTCGACCGGCTTGCGCTCGACGATCTGGTTGTCGCTGCGGGCGAGCAGCAGCAGGCCCTCCACGAGCTGCTCGCTGCGCTCGTTGGTGGCCAGCAGCGTCTTGCCGAGCTGCTGGAGCTCCACCGGCGCGCTCGGGTCGGACAGATGCACTTCCAGAAGCGTGCGGTTGATCGCGAGCGGGGTACGCAACTCGTGCGAGGCGTTGCCGACGAAGCGCTGCTGGGCGGTGAAGGCCCGCTGGAGGCGCTCCAGCATGTCGTCGAAGGTGTCGGCGAGCTCCTTGAGCTCGTCGTCCGGGCCGTCCAGCTCGATCCGCCGGGACAGGTCGGAGCCGGCCACCGCGCGGGCGGTGCGGGTGATCCGGCCGAGCGGCGACAGGACACGGCCCGCCATGGCGTAGCCGAAGGCGAAGGCGATGACGGCGAGGCCGAGCAGGGCCAGCAGAGAGCGGCTGAGCAGGGTGTCCAGGGCGTGCTGGCGCTGTTCGTTCACGCACTCGTTGAGCGCACGGTTGAGCTCGTCCGCAGGCAGGCTGGTGGCGCGCATGTTGCACATGTCGCTGGACACCTGGCCGGACAGGACCCTGAACGGCAGTTCACTGCCGACGTTCAGCGCGCTCGCGGCGAGCAGGTAGATGATCGACAGCAGCAGGATGCCGGCGATCAGGAACATACCGCCGTAGAGCAGGGTGAGGCGTATGCGGATGGTGGGGCGCAGCCAGGGGAAGGGCTGCACCGGCCTTCTCGGGTCCCAGGTCGGCTTGGGCGGCGCCTGGGGCGGTGCGGGGGTCGCTGCCATGGGGGATCAGATCCGGTAGCCGGAGCCGGGGACGGTGACGATCACGGGGGGCTCGCCCAGCTTGCGGCGCAGCGTCATGACGGTGACGCGGACGACGTTGGTGAATGGGTCGGTGTTCTCGTCCCAGGCCTTCTCCAGCAGCTGCTCCGCGGAGACGACGGCGCCCTCGCTGCGCATCAGCACTTCGAGGACGGCGAACTCCTTGGGCGCGAGCTGGACCTCCTTGCCGTCCCGGAAGACCTCGCGGCGGTTGGGGTCGAGCTTGATCCCGGCGCGCTCCAGGACGGGCGGCAGCGGGAGGCTGGTGCGGCGGCCGAGGGCACGCACGCGTGCCGTGAGCTCACTGAAGGCGAAGGGCTTGGGGAGATAGTCGTCGGCGCCGATCTCCAGTCCCTCGACACGGTCGCTGACGTCGCCGGACGCCGTGAGCATCAGCACGCGGGTGGGCATGCCGAGCTCGACGATCTTGCGGCAGACGTCGTCGCCGTGGACCAGCGGGAGGTCGCGGTCGAGGACGACCACGTCGTAGTCGTTGACGCCGATGCGCTCCAGGGCGGCCGCACCGTCGTACACGACGTCGACGGCCATGGCCTCCCGGCGCAGTCCGGTGGCCACCGCATCGGCGAGCAGTTGCTCGTCCTCGACGACGAGTACGCGCACGTCGCTGTTCCTTCCTGATGTCCACCCGCGTAGCGCCGCTGGGGGCGTGCGGGCAGGGGGTCTGGTGGGGTGTGTTGGCCTCCATCCTGCCCTTTTCGGCCATAAGTCGGCGGTAAGACGGGTGAGTGACGCATGAAGGACGGGTGTGAGGACCGGGAATGCGAGATTTTCCGCGGGGGTTGAGGTTTCCGTGAGGGAGAGCGGGGGGAGGACGGCTTTACACCCCGCGATCACGCTCCGCTTGCGCCGCACCACCATGCGGTACGCGGCAATCCGCTTTCCGCAGAGCGGTCGTGGATGTCCGGCACCGTCGCCGCCCGGCAGGGGCAGCGCTGGGCACCCACAGGAGACGTGATCGCCCCTTCCGAACGGCACACCCCCGTGCCACCGACCCACGACCCAGGACGAGGGGGCACAGCATGGACGCATTCACCGCAGGGCTTCTGCAGCGCATAAGGGCGACCGAGTCCGACCTGACGCGGGCTCGTGACGAGGGCGACGACTTCCTCGTCGAAGTGGAGCAGGGCGAACTCGACGACCTGCGCCGCCTCGCCGCCGAGCACGGTGTGGAAGTCGGCGCGTCCAGCGTCTGACCAGCACGTAAGCACAAAGCAGGCCCCCGGCGAATCCAGCGCCGGGGGCCTGCTTCTTCGTCGCCGAGTCCTGTCGCCGAGTCTTGACACCGAACGGACGGCACAGGCCCACCAACCCGCACTGAACCCAGGCCACCGGCCGCGAGGGAGCCGAAGGGCGCGCCGGTGTCGAGACGCCGAACGCGCGGAGGCCCGAAGGGCTGAGCACGTTCGGCGTCTCGACACCGGCACAAAGCGCCCGCAGGCGACCGAGCAATCACAGCTGACCGAGCGAGAAGCAGCCCACCGAGCAAAGACCAGAACCAGCCCACCGAGCGAAACCCCGAACCGGCCCACCGAGCGAAACCCAGCAGCGGGCCATCCAGCCCAGCCTCAATCCCGCCAGGCCCCGAAGTCCTCCAGCAGCCTCTGGAGGGGCTCGAAGACGCCCGGGGTGGCAGCGATCGCCAGGTCGGCCGTGGGGCCCTCTCCGGGGCGTCCACCGGTCAGGGCGCCCGCCTCACGGGCGATCAGGTCGCCCGCCGCGAGATCCCAGGGGTGCAGACCGCGCTCGTAGTAGCCGTCCAGCCGGCCCGCGGCGACGTCGCACAGGTCGACCGCCGCCGAGCCGGAGCGCCGGATGTCCCGCAGGAGCGGGATCAGCTTGTGGGCGACCTCGGCCTGGTGGACCCGGACCTCGGTCACGTAGTTGAAGCCCGTGGAGACCAGCGCCTGCTCCAGGGGCGGCGCCGGGCGGCAGACCAGCGCGCGCTCGCCCTGCCAGGCACCGGTGGCCCAGGCGCCGCCGCCGCGTACCGCGTGGTACGTCTCGCCGCGCATCGGGGCCGCGACGACCCCGACGACGGTCTCGCCGTTCTGCTCGGCGGCGATGGAGATCGCCCAAGTCGGCAGTCCGTACAGGTAGTTGACCGTGCCGTCGAGGGGGTCTATCACCCAGCGCACCCCGCTGGTGCCCTCGGTCGAGGCGCCTTCCTCGCCGAGGAAGCCGTCGTCGGGGCGCTGGTCGGAGATCAGGTCGGTGATCAGCTTCTCGGCCGCGATGTCCATCTCGGTGACCACGTCGATGGGGCTCGACTTGGTCTTGGCGACCGCGAGGTCGGCCGGGCGGCCGTCACGCAGCAGGTCGCCGGCGCGGCGCGCGGCCTCCTGGGCGAGACGGAGCAGGTCCGAGGGCAGGGGGTCGGTCACGGGGCTCCTCAGGCGTAGGGCTGTCGGCCGCTGCTCGGTCGCGGCGGGGTGGGCGAGGTGCGGCTGTCCTTGGAGCATGTGTCACACCCTCGCCGGGCGCACGCCGCTGGCACGCATGCTCGCCGCGCTGCCGGAACACCCCCATGGCTCCGCCGCGAGGGCGCTCCCGCGCTGCCGGAACACCCCCATGGCTCCGCCGCGAGGGCGCTCCGGCGCGGTGCGATCGCTCGCACCAGACACCGCGCGCTGATCCGGCCGGGATGTGACACAGGCTCTTACGCACAGGGGCTGTCGGCGCCCGCGGCGGCGGGCCGGGGGGCGCGGGCGGGGCAGCAGCCGACCGGGCAGAGGTTGTGGCTCGCGCCGAGCGCGCCCAGGGCGCACGGCGTGACCGCCCGTCCGCTCTCGGCGGCGGCCCGCTCCAGGACGAGCTCACGGACGGCCGCGGCGAACCGAGGGTCGGCGCCGACGGTGGCCGAGCGGCGCACCGGCAGCCCCAGCTCCCCGGCCCTGGCCCTGGCCTCGGTGTCGAGGTCGTACAGGACCTCCATGTGGTCCGAGACGAAGCCGATGGGGGCCATCACCACGGCCGGGACGCCGGAGGCGTACCGCTCCTCCAGGTGGTCGCAGATGTCGGGCTCCAGCCAAGGGATGTGCGGGGCGCCGGAGCGGGACTGGTAGACGAGCTGCCAGGGGTGGTCGATGCCGGTGCGCTCACGGACGGCGTCGGCGATCAGCCGCGCCACGTCCAGGTGCTGCCTGACGTAGGCCCCGCCGTCGCCGTGGTCCTCGACCGGACCCGAGCTGTCCGCGGCGGAGTGGGGGATGGAGTGGGTCGTGAACGCGATGTGGGCGCCGCCGCGGACGTCCTCGGGGAGGTCGGCCAGCGAGCGCAGCACACCGTCGATCATGGGCTCCACGAAGCCGGGGTGGTTGAAGTAGTGCCGCAGCTTGTCGATCTTCGGCAGCTCCAGGCCCTCGGCCTCCAGGGTGGCGAGCGAGTCGGCGAGGTTCTCGCGGTACTGGCGGCAGCCCGAGTACGAGGCGTAGGCGCTGGTGGCGAGGACGATGATGCGGCGGCGTCGGTCGCGGACCATCTCGCGCAGGGTGTCCGTCAGATACGGCGCCCAGTTGCGGTTGCCCCAGTAGACCGGCAGGTCCAGGCCGTGGTCGGCGAAGTCCTTGCGCAGGGCGTCGAGGAGTGCGCGGTTCTGGTCGTTGATGGGGCTGACCCCGCCGAACAGGAAGTAGTGCTGCCCGACTTCCGTCAGCCGTTCCTTGGGGATGCCGCGCCCTCGTGTCACGTTCTCCAGGAACGGAACCACGTCGTCCGGGCCCTCCGGGCCGCCGAAGGAGAGCAGGAGGAGGGCGTCGTAAGGGCTGGCATCGAGCGCGTCTGGCATGCGTCCGATCCTGCCACCCGGCACTGACAGCCGGGAAACGGTGGGGTGTCGTCCCGGGTCCCCGGCCGGCCGATCGGGTGCATTAGGGTCACCTAACTCGTAAGCTGTATCGGCCACCTGCACGCCTTACCCGGCGCGCCTCGCGCGCCGCCCTCCCAGCGACCGGAGACCCCGTGCCCAGCCCCTATCGCGCCCTGTTCGCCGCCCCCGGCTCCAAGGGCTTCTCCGCCGCGGGTTTCCTCGGCCGGATGCCCCTGTCGATGATGGGCATCGGCGTGGTGACGATGGTGTCCCAGCTGACCGGGCGCTACGGCCTGGCCGGCGCCCTGTCGGCGACCATCGCGCTCGCCGCGGCGGTGGCCGGACCGCAGGTCTCACGGCTGGTGGACCAGTACGGCCAGCGGCGCGTGCTGCGCCCGGCGACGCTCGTCTCCCTCACCGCGGCGGCCGGACTGCTGCTCGCCGCGCACTACGGCTGGCCGGACTGGACGCTCTTCGTGTTCTGCGCCGGCATCGGCTGTGTGCCGAGCGTCGGCGCGATGATCCGCGCCCGCTGGGCGGCCCTGTACCGGGGCACACCGCAGCTGCACACCGCGTACTCCTTCGAGTCGGTGGTGGACGAGGTCTGCTTCATCTTCGGGCCGATCATCTCCATCGGTCTGTCCACGGCCTGGTTCCCGGAGGCGGGACCGCTGCTCGCCGCGGGCTTCCTGGCGGCCGGTGTCTTCTGGCTGACCGCCCAGCGCGCCACCGAGCCCGTCCCGCACCCGCGCGCGCGGGACGAGAGGCGCGGCAGCAGCGCCCTGCGCTCCCCCGGCCTCCAGGTCCTGGTGGCCACCTTCGTGGCGACGGGAGCGATCTTCGGGGCCGTCGACGTGGTCACCGTGGCCTTCGCCGAGGAGCAGGGCCACAAGGGCGCCGCGAGCGTCGTCCTCGCGCTCTACGCGGCCGGTTCCTGTGTGGCGGGCGCGGTGTTCGGGCTGTTGCACCTCAAGGGGGCGCCCGAACCTCGCTGGCTGCTGGGCATATGCGCGATGGCCGTGAGTATGATCCCCCTCCTACTGGTCGGAAACTTGCCGTTTCTGGCCGTGGCGCTGTTCCTTGCGGGGCTCTGCATCGCTCCCACGATGATCACGACGATGTCCCTCATCGAACAGCACGTACCACGCGCGCAACTGACCGAGGGCATGACCTGGGTGAGCACCGGGCTCGCGGTCGGGGTCGCGCTCGGCTCCTCGGCGGCCGGCTGGGTGATCGACGCGGCCGGTGCGCAGGCCGGGTACGGGGTTCCGGCGGCCTCCGGAGCCGTCGCGGTCGCGGTCGGTTTCCTCGGGTACCGCCGGCTCAATCGGCCGGCTCCGCGTCGGGGAGGCACCGTTGAGCAGCACAACGAGCGGGAAGAACGGCACGTGGCGTAACTGGGGCGGAAACGTCCTGGCCCGCCCCGCGCGGGAGGTCACGCCCGCCTCGGTCGAGGAACTGGCGGATGCCGTACGGCAGGCGGCCGAGGACGGCCTGAAGGTGAAGGCCGTCGGCACCGGGCACTCCTTCACCTCGATCGCCGCCACCGACGGTGTGTTGATCCGCCCTCAACTGTTGACCGGCATCCGCAACATTGACCGGGACGCCATGACTGTCACGGTGGAGGCCGGCACCCCGCTCAAGAGGCTCAACATGGCCCTGGCCCGCGAGGGTCTGTCGCTGACCAACATGGGCGACATCATGGAGCAGACCGTCTCCGGTGCCACCAGCACCGGCACCCACGGCACGGGCCGGGACTCGGGGTCGATAGCCGCCCAGATCACGGCACTTGAGCTGATCACGGCCGACGGCTCGGTGCTCACCTGCTCCGAGAAGGACAACCCGGAGGTCTTCGCCGCCGCCCGAATCGGACTCGGCGCCCTCGGTATCGTCACCGCGATCACCTTCGCCGTGGAGCCGGTCTTCCTGCTGACGGCCCGCGAGGAGCCGATGACCTTCGACCGGGTCACCCACGACTTCGACGAACTGTGGGCCGAGAACGAGCACTTCGAGTTCTACTGGTTCCCGCACACCGGGAACACCAACACCAAGCGGAACAACCGCAGCGCGGGCCCGGAGCGCCCGGTGGGACAGCTCAAGGCCTGGTTCGAGGACGAGTTCCTCTCCAACGGCGTCTTCCAGGCCGCCCAGTGGATCGGCCGCGCGGCGCCCGCCACGGTCCCGGCCATCGCCCGGATCTCCAGCAAGGCCCTGTCCGCGCGGACCTACACGGACATCCCCTACAAGGTCTTCACATCGCCGCGCCGGGTCCGCTTCGTGGAGATGGAGTACGCCGTCCCGCGCGCGGCCGCCGTCGAGACGCTGCGCGAACTGAAGGCGATGGTCGAGCGCTCGGGCCTCAAGGTCAGCTTCCCCGTGGAGGTGCGCACCGCCCCGGCCGACGACATCACCCTGTCCACCGCCTCGGGCCGGGACAGCGCGTACATCGCCGTCCACATGGCCAAGGGGGCCCCGTACCAGCGGTACTTCACGGCCGCCGAGCGCATCTTCACCGCGCACGAGGGCCGGCCGCACTGGGGCAAGGTGCACACGCGGGACGCCGAGTACTTCGCCGAGGTCTACCCGCGCTTCGGCGAGTTCACGGCACTTCGGGATCGGCTCGATCCGGATCGTCTGTTCCAGAACGACTACCTGCGGAGGGTTCTGGGGTCGTAGCGAAGGCGTCGGGTTCCGTGACGTACGCCACGTTCGAGATCCCCCAACTCCCTTGCCGGACGGCCAAGTCCCGCCTCTTGCACCAAGTTGGGCGGCGTGCCAATCCACGCACGTGGCCCAAATGGAGTACTGTTGCGAGCCCTGGGTCCGGTCTCCCGCCAGGACGTCCGTGGCCTTCAAGGACCGCCGGGAGGGGGCTAGTTGCACAGGGTGACGGAGTTGGTCACTTAGCGTTGCGAATAGGTAACCGTGCCATAACGGCGATCCAGGGCCCGTGCCCGACACGCCGGGCAACTCGGCAAGGTTGTGGCAGGCTGCACCCGGGCAGGCCACACTCGACTAGCGGAAGCAGCGACGCACGTGACGTCGGCAGGCACCACCCGGGAGGTCCCCATGCCCGAACTGCGTGTCGTGGCCGTCTCCAATGACGGCACACGGCTGGTGCTGAAGGCTGCGGACAGCACGGAGTACACGCTTCCGATTGACGAGCGTCTGCGCGCCGCTGTTCGCGGCGACCGTCCCCGCCTCGGCCAGATCGAGATCGAGGTGGAGAGTCATCTCCGCCCCCGCGACATTCAGGCACGTATACGCGCTGGTGCGACCGCGGAAGAGGTCGCACAGATGGCCGGTATTCCCGTCGACCGCGTACGGCGGTTCGAGGGGCCCGTGCTGGCCGAGCGCGCCTTCATGGCCGAACGCGCCCGGAAGACTCCGGTCCGCCGTCCCGGCGAGAACGCGGGGCCGCAGCTGGGCGAGGCCGTCCAGGAGCGGCTGACCCTGCGCGGTGCCGAGAAGGACACCGTCCAGTGGGACTCCTGGCGCCGCGACGACGGCACCTGGGAGGTTCTGCTGGTCTACCGGGTCGCGGGCGAACCGCACTCGGCGAGCTGGACGTACGACCCGCCGCGGCGGCTCGTCCAGGCCGTCGACGAGGAGGCCCGCTCGCTGATCGGCGAGTCCGAGGACCTCGCCGCGCCCGAGCCCAGCTTTCCGTTCGTCCCGCGTATCGCCCGGCTGCCGCGCGACCGTCCGCTGGACCGCGCGCTCGACCGGGAGCGGCCCAGCCTGCCGGCGCCGACACCCGATGCCGAGGAGACAGCGAGCGAACGGGACTCGCTGACCAGCCTGTTGGAGGCCGTACCGAGCTTCCGCGGCGACCTCGTGGTACCCGAGCGCCCGTCGGAGGCCCCCGCACCGGCGGAGCCCCCCGCCGAGCCCGCGGCGGAGGAACCGCCCGCTCCCGCGGCGTCGGCCGGCTCCGCCTACGCCGATGTCCTCATGCCCCGCTCCGTGGGCAGCCACCGCGACCGGCTCATCGGCTCGACCGACCGCCAGGCCGAGGCCGACGGCGTCCGCCCGGGCCGTCGCGCGGCGGTCCCGAGCTGGGACGAGATCGTCTTCGGGACGCGCCGCAAGAAGCAGGAGTAGCAGGAGCAGTCGGTCGTACGGCGTCCAGGGCGTCGTACGACCGTGGGCCCGCGCGCTTGGGTGCGGGCCCGTTCCGTGCGTTACTGAGGGTCGGGGCCCACCGCCACCGGACGCGACGGGTCCGAGGACCACTCCGACCACGAACCCACGTACAGCGCGGCCGGGATGCCCGCGACGGCGAGCGCCAGCACCTCGTGGGCCCCGGAGACACCGGAACCGCAGTACACGCCGACCGCCGTGCCGTCGTCGGCGCCGAGGGCCTTGAAGCGTGCGTGCAGTTCCTCGGCGGGCAGGAAACGGCCGTCGGCGGCGACGTTCTCGTTGGTCGGCGCGGACACGGCGCCCGGGATGTGTCCGCCGACCCGGTCGATCGGCTCCACCTCGCCCCGGTAGCGCTCCCCCGCGCGGGCGTCCAGCAGCAGGCCGGAGCGGGCCAGTGCGGCGGCGCCGTCCGCGTCGAGCAGACCCGCCGCGGCGGGGTTCGGCTGGAAATCGCCCTCCGCCGGGGCCGGGACGGAGGTCTCCAGCGGTCCGCCCCAGGCCGGCAACCCGCCGTCGAGGACCCGCACGTCCGGGTGACCCGTCCAGCGCAGCAGCCACCACGCGCGGGCCGCCGCCCAGCCCTGGCCGCCGTCGTACACGACCACCGGGCGCCCGGACGTGACGCCCGCGCGGCGCATCGCGGCGCCGAACTCCGCGAGGTCCGGCAGCGGGTGCCGGCCGGCGGTACCAGGGGTGGAGGCGAGCTCTTCGTCCAGGTCGACGAAGACCGCGCCGGGGAGGTGTCCGGCGGTGTACTCGGCCCGGCCGTCGAAGGGCGGCTCGCCCGCCGCTACAGCCACACTCAACTGCCAGCGGACGTCGAGAAGCACCGGCGGACGAGGTCCGGCCAGGTCGCCGGCGAGTTCGGTTGCGGAGATGATGGCGTTCATGGCCACCATCCTCGCGTACGGGGTGGCCGCAACGTCCATGTCCGGCTACTCTGCTCGGCCGGACAGCCCCGATCACGAGGCGTACGGGATCGGGCACATGCTGTACAGCCGATCGACACCCGTGGGCATTCACACGGAAACGGACGAGAAACGGCACACCGGGCATCCTCCGGGCACAGCGCGCGGTACAGCGGCGCGCCCGGGACGCGCGGCATCACGGGTGGTGCGAGCATCGGCACGGGGGTCCGGAGAGCGGAATCGATGCGGCCACCGCGAGGAGCCGAGGAGAGAGTGACGATGACCGAGGCACGGGGGTCGGCCGGCCTGAACGGCGAACCGCACGCTCGGCACGCGCCCGGCTCGCCCTGCTGGGTGAGTCTGATGGTGCACGGGCCGGCCGCGACCCAGGAGTTCTACGGTGAGCTGTTCGGCTGGGAGTTTCAGCCCGGACCGCAGCAGCTCGGCCCGTATGTGCGGGCGCTGCTGGACGGAGAGGAAGTGGCCGGAATCGGTCAGCTGCCGCCGGACCGCCATCTGCCGATCGCCTGGACGCCCTACTTCGCCTCGACGGACGTGGACCTGACGGCCGACACGGTACGGCTGTGCGGCGGCACGGTGGGTGTCGGCCCCCTGGACGCCGCCGACGCCGGCCGCCTCGCGATCTGCTCCGACCCCTCCGGCGCCGTCTTCGGCGTCTGGCAGGCAGCGGCCCACCTCGGTATCGCCCTCACCGGCGTCCCCGGCACCCCGGTCTGGAACGAGCTCCTGACCTTCGAGACAACGAGCGTGGCCAAGTTCTACGAGACGGTCTTCGGCCACGAGCAGCAGGCAGTGGTCTCGGCGGACTTCGACTACGTCACCCTCCACCTGGCCGGCCGCACGATCGCCGCGATCCTCGGCCTCGGCCACTCGCTTCCCCGCGACCGGGGCCCCCACTGGATGACCTTCTTCGAGGTGGCCGACACAGACGAGTCAACCACCCGAGTAGTCACCCTGGGCGGCCACATCCTCAAACCCCCACACGACAGCGCCCTGGGCCGCATGTCCACAGTGGCAGACCCAGAGGGCGCAAGATTCTCACTGCTCCAGAGCAGGCCCTGATCCTCCCGGCTCGCCGGGACCCCGGCACGGGCGGATCCTGGAGACATCAGCCGCTCCGCGCGAAGTGATCGGGAGGAGCGATGCGACGTCGTACCGCACCGTTGTTCACCTCCGTATTGGCGGGCTCGGCTCTGGCTCTGGCCCCTGTGTCGTCCGACGGGAAGGTCGGGGACACGCTGAGCCTCACGGGCATCGAGGACGCGGAGAAGCTGGACGTCACCGTGACCAAAGTCGTGGATCCGGCACGCGCCGAGAACTCGATCTTCAAGCCGGACGAGGGCAACCATCTCGTCGCCGTCCAGTTCCGTATGAAGAACACGGGCAGGGTCGAGTACACCGACGCGCCATCGTTCGGCGCGGAGGTGATCGACCAGAAGGATCAGCGCTTCGACGCATCGATCATCTACGCCACGACCGCCGGAGCCGAGTTTCCCGGCAGCGTAACGATCCGGCCCGGAGCCAAGGCGGTCGGCTTCCTGACCTTCGAAGTGCCCGACGGATCCCGCGTCGTCGCCGTTCAGTACACGATGAACAGCGGGTTCTCCGACGACACCGGCGAATGGAAGGTCCCCAAGCGCCGCTAGGCAGACGGCACCGGCAGCACATCCGGCGACAGCGCCGCCGCTCTCGCCGTCGCTGCCGTCATGCGGCGGCGGTGGTGGCGGCGGCAGAGGACCTCGTAGCCGATGGTGTCCGATTGGTCGACGTCGCCGACGACGACCTGGGCGCCCTCGACCACCATCTCGCCGCCCACCGTGCGGGCGTTGTGGGTCGCGCGGGCTCCGCACCAGCACAGGGCCTCCACCTGGAGGACCTCGACGCGGTCGGCGAGTTCCACCAGGCGCTGGGAGCCGGGGAAGAGCTTGGAGCGGAAGTCGGTGGTGATGCCGAAGGCGTAGACGTCCAGGCCCAGGTCGTCCACCACGCGCGCGAGTTGGTCGATCTGCTCCGGGGCCAGGAACTGCGCCTCGTCGGCGATGACGTAGTCCGCGCGGCCGCCCTGGGACAAGTGGTCCACCAGGTACGCGTACAGATCCTGGCCGTCCTCGACCTCCACCGCGTCCGTTACCAGACCGAGGCGCGAGGAGAGCTTGCCCTCGCCGGCGCGGTCGTCGCGGGTGAAGATCATGCCGACCAGGCCGCGCGCCGAGCGGTTGTGCTCGATCTGGAGAGCCAGCGTCGACTTCCCGCAGTCCATCGTTCCGGAGAAGAACACCAGCTCGGGCATGGGGTGTTGAGCACCTTTCGGCAACAGGGTCGTACGGGACGTGGCTTCAGGAACGTACTTCGAGCAGCGGAACCAGCTGTTCCGCCGGGGTCATCGAGCCGTGGTTGCCGACCATCGCCGACTCCTTCGGCTCCCGCTCGGATGCGATGATCAGCACATCGTCGCGAGCGGCCGCGACGACGTCGCCGATCCGGGCGTACACCCGCTCGTCGATGTGCGGGCCGAACCATCCCGCCGCGATCGCCTCCTCCCGCGAGGCCACCCAGAACTGCTCGCCGAGCACCTCGCGCCAGCAGGTCAGGACGTCGTTCTCGGCGCCCGGCACCGCGTAGACATGGCGCGCGCGGCCCTCGCCGCCCAGCAGGGCGACCCCGGCGCGCAGCTCCCAGTCCTCGTCGAAGTCGATGCGATGCTGCTCGTCGAAGGGCACGTCGACCATGCCGTGGTCGGCGGTGACGTAGAGCGCGGTGCGCGGCGGCAGCTGCTCGGCGAGGCGCTGGACGAGCCGGTCGACGTACATGAGCTGGCCACGCCACATGTCGGAGTCGACGCCGAAGCGATGGCCCGCGCCGTCCACCTCGGCGTAGTACGTGTAGACCAAGGAGCGGTCACCGGCGGCCAGTTGCTCGGCCGCGAGGTCCATGCGCTCCTCGCCGCTCAGCCGCCCGTGGAAGGTGCCGCCGCTCAGCGCCACCTTGGTCAGCGGGGTGTTCTCGAAGGCCGGCGACGACACCTGCGCGGCGTGCACACCCGCGTTGTGGGCGATCTGGAAGACGGTGGGGTACGGCTGCCAGGGCCGCGGCGCGGTCCACGGCTGCCAGCGCAGCTGGTTCATCAGCTCACCGGTGTCGGGATTGCGCACGGTGTAGCCGGGCAGTCCGTGCGCCCCCGGCGGCAGTCCGGTGCCGACGGAGGCGAGGGAGGTCGCGGTGGTCGCCGGGTAGCCGGTGGTCAGCGGCCGTCCCGTGCCGCCGCGGGAGCTGGCGAGGAGCGAGGTCATGAACGGCGCCTCCTCGGGGTGCGCCTTCAGCTGCTCCCAGCCGAGACCGTCGATCAGGAACACGCAGTTCCGCTCGGCCGGGGCCAGCTCGCTGATCGCGGCGGTCATACCCGGTACGTCCATACCGGCGGCCAGCGTGGGCAGCAGATCGGCGAGCGAGCCCGCGCCGTACTCGGGGAGGGGGGCGGAGTCGAGGGGCAGCGGTTGCGGGTCGTGCTCCCAAACAGGCTGAGCCATCAGCGGGCGGTATCCGCGGTCGCCTCGGAGAGCGCCTGCGCGAAGGCGAGCGCCTGGCGCACCGTCTCCGGGCCGTCGCCGGCCTCGCTGACGCGCAGGCTGAGGTCGTCGGCGGTGGAGCTGCCCGTGTAGCCGTGGTCGGCCTCGCAGTTGGGATCGCCGCAGGCGGCCGGCTCCAGATCGATCCGGGAGACCGCGCCCCAGCCGATGGTCAGCACGACCTCGCGGGGCAGCGTGCCCGGCGTGTACGACTCCGGGTTGGCGACCACCCGGCTGAGCACGACCGACGAGATCCGGCCGATCTTGACCGACTCCGTGGAGGTGGTGGCGTACGGGGTCGGGGAGGTGGTGTCCGCGGCCTGCTCGTCGGTGTGGCTGACGATGAAGCGGTTGTCGGTGAGAACCAGCACGGTGACATGCCGCCGCACCTCGTTCTGATCGAATGTGGTCTCCTGGTGGACCAGGTACGACCGGATGGGCTCGCCGCCCACGGCGGCCTCCACCGCCTCGGCCACGAGGGCCGGGTAGTAGCCGCTGCGCTCGATCGCCGCTCGCAGCCCCTGGGTCGTCGTACTGGTCTTGGCCATGGCCACCATCCTACGGGGGCCCACTGACTGCGAGGGACCGCTCGCGCCGGTCAGT
Source organism: Streptomyces sp. P17 (assembly GCF_032436805.1). Classification (NCBI taxonomy): domain Bacteria; kingdom Bacillati; phylum Actinomycetota; class Actinomycetes; order Kitasatosporales; family Streptomycetaceae; genus Streptomyces; species Streptomyces sp. P17. The sequence goes on from NZ_JAVRBF010000002.1 coordinate 93,596, forward strand.
AGGCGGGCAGCGTGCGCGGGCCGAGGTCGTCGCGGGCGGGCGGCGGGGCCAGCCGTACGGTGGCACCGAGCACGGTCAGACCGTGCGGGGCGACGACGACCGGCTCCAGGGTCACGGCGACGACCTCGGGGTGGTCGTGGACCAGGCGCGAGACCCGGAGCAGCAGCTCTTCCAGCGCGGGTGTGTCGACCGGGGTCGAGCCCCGCCAGCCGAACAGGAGCGGCGCGGTCCGGATCGAGCGCACGAGGGAGGTCGCCTCGCGGTCGGTGACCGGGATCAGCCGGTGCGCCATGTCTCCGAGAAGCTGGGAGGCGGCCCCGGCGAGCGCGAACGACAGCACGGCACCGGCCGCCGGGTCGATCACGGCCCGTACGACGGTGTCGACCCCGCGCGCCGCCATGGCCTGCACGACCGGCCGCAGCTCCTCCGGCTTCCCGAACAGCTCGGCCAACTCGGTGTACGCCCGCCGCAGTTGCTCCTCGTCGGCAAGATCCAGCCGGACGCCGCCCAGATCGGCACGGTGCCGCAGGTGCGGCGCGGTGGCCTTGAGGGCGACGGGGTAACCGACGGCGCGGGCAGCTTCGGCGGCGGCGTCGGGGGTGGGGGCGGGGAGGGCCCGGCGGACGTGGATGCCGTACGTCCCGAGCAGCTCGCAGGTCTCCTCACTGCCGAGGGTGAGCCCCTGCCCGCGCGCGAGCAGCCCGTCGATGAGGGCAGCGGCCCCCCGCTCGTCGATGTCCTCGTACTCGGGCACCCGCCCGGGCTCGGCGGCCTCCCGCCGCCACTGGGCGTACTTCACGGCTTCGGCGAGGGCGCGAACGGCTCGCTCGGCGGCGGGGTAGGCGGGAATGAGACGGGGTGCGCGCTGAGGTCCTCCGGGGGCTGCCGACAGCGCGCCACGGTCGGCCGCTTCCGCGTCACCGCGGTCAGCCGCCCGGGTTCCGTCCTGGTCAGCGGCTTGCGCCCGGGCACGGTCGGCCGTTTCAGCCCGGCCGCTCGCACTGGGCTCCGCCGAGCCGCGGGCATGCGATGCCGTCGCGCCGCGGTCGGCCATCGCCGGGCCGCCGACACCCGGCTGCGCCAAGCCGCGGGCGTTCGCACGGCCTGGGGACGCGCCCGTCTCGCTGGAGGGTGCATCCCCGGCGGCACCGGGTCGCCCGTCCGACCCCGCCCCGGCCGCAGCCCCGGCTTCGCCGGAACCGGCCTGCGGTGCCGTGCTCGCCGCGGCCGACAGTGCTTCCGCGAGCCCCCCGAGCTCCACATGCACCACCAGTACCGGCTTCCCCGGTACCTCCTCCGCCGCCGACCGCAGCGCCTCCGCCAGGACCGCGTCCCCCGCCGACGGCTCCCCGATCGCCGGGATCGCGGTGACCACGACGGAGTCGCAGGTGTCATCGGCCAGCGCCCGGGACAACGCGGCCCGGAAGTCCTGCGCCGACGCCCCCGTCGTCAGGTCCAGCGGCGGCAGCGGTCGTAGCCCCTCGGAGAGGCACGCGTCGTAGGTCAGCAGCCCCAGCGACTCGGAGTTGCCGAGGATCGCCACCCGCGGCCCGGCGGGCAGCGGCTGGCGCGCGAGCAGCAGCCCCGCGTCGACGAGTTCGGTGATCGTGTCCACCCGGATCACCCCGGCCTGCCGCAGCAGCGCCGACACGGTGGCGTGCGGCAGCCGCGTCGCGCGGACGGCATGCCCCTGCGGAGCCGCGCCGCCGTGCCGCGCGCCCTGCACCACGACCAGCGGCTTCGCCGCCGCCGTCCGCCGGGCGAGCCGGGTGAACTTGCGCGGGTTGCCGATGGACTCCAGGTACATGAGGGCGACATCGGTGTCCGGGTCGTCGTACCAGTACTGGAGTACGTCGTTGCCGGACACGTCGGCCCTGTTGCCGGAGGAGACGAAGGTGGAGACGCCGGTGACGCCGGTGACCCCGCCGCCGCGCCGGTGCAGCCGGGACAGCAGCGCGATGCCGATGGCGCCGGACTGGGCGAACAGCCCTATCCGCCCGGGCCGCGGCATCTCCGGCGCGAGCGAGGCGTTCAGCCGTACGCCCGAGGAGGTGTTGATGACGCCGAAGGCGTTCGGACCGATGATCCGCATGCCGTACGCGCGCGCGTGCCGGACGAGTTCGCGCTGACGCTCCCGGCCTTCCGGCCCCATCTCGGCGTACCCGGCGGAGAGCACGACCAGCCCCTGGACGCCGTGCTCACCGCACTCGGTGACGACCTCGGGGACCTGTTCGGCCGGCACGGCGACGACCGCGAGGTCCACATGGCCGTCGATGTCGCGCACCGAGCGGTACGCGGGCACCCCGGCGAGCTCCTTCAGCCCCTCGGGGAACGCCTGGTTCACGGCGTACAGCGGACCTTGGAACCCGCCCTCCCGGATGTTGTCCAGGACGCCGCGGCCCACACCGCCGGGTGCGCGGCCGGCACCGATGACGGCCACCGAGCCGGGGACCAGGAGCCGTTGCACGGAGCGCCCCTCGGCGCGCTGTTCGCGCGCGTACTGCACGGCGAGCGAGCGGTCCGTCGGTTCCAGGTCGAACTCCAGGCGGACGACGCCGTCCTCGAAGCTGCGCTTCTGGGTGTACCCGGCGTCCGTGAACACCTTGATCATCTTGGTGTTGGCGGGCAGCACCTCGGCGGCGAACCGCCGGATGCCCCGCTCGCGCGCGACCGCGCCGATGTGTTCGAGCAGGGCGGAGGCGACCCCGCGCCCCTGATGGGCGTCCTGGACGAGGAAGGCGACCTCGGCCTCGTCGGCGGGGGCGGAGGCGGGCAGACCGTCGGCGCCAATGCGGTCATAGCGTACGGTTGCGATGAACTCGCCGCCGATCGTGGCCGCGAGTCCCACCCTGTCCACAAAGTCGTGGTGCGTGAAGCGGTGGACGTCCTTGGCGGACAGACGCGGGTAGGGCGCGAAGAAGCGGTAGTACTTCGACTCGTCCGAGACCTGCTCGTAGAAGCTGACCAGGCGCTCGGCGTCATCAACGGTGATGGGGCGGATGCGCGCGGTGCCGCCGTCGCGCAGCACCACGTCGGCTTCCCAGTGGGCGGGGTACTCGTGCCGGTCCGACGCGCTCTGCATGGGGCCCAGAGTACGGCTCGCGTACGACAACGGCGCGAGGCAGTCTGTGGAGGACGAGTGTCGGATCGAGGCCGCGGTCCGACGGCTGCACGGGACGGGACGAAGGTCCGTTCCGGACACGCTTCACGTGTGGAACACTGGTCTAGACAACCTGAGAACCTGAAGGGCAGCATCACATGGCTGAGCGCCGCGTCAACGTCGGCTGGGCCGAGGGCCTCCACGCCCGCCCCGCCTCCATCTTCGTCCGAGCCGCCACGGCCGCAGGCGTCCCCGTGACGATCGCCAAGGCCGACGGCAACCCCGTCAACGCGGCCTCCATGCTGGCGGTTCTGGGCCTGGGCGCCCAGGGCGGCGAGGAGATCGTGCTCGCCTCCGAGGCCGAGGGTGCGGACATCGCCCTCGACCGTCTGGCGAAGCTGGTCTCCGAGGGTCTCGAAGAGCTTCCCGAGACCGTCTGAGTAATTTCCGGTCGCGGCACACGCCGCTTCCATCGAGGGCTCGCCCGAATTACCGGGCGGGCCCTTCGCCATTTCCGCTTCCGGGCAGCGAAAATAATCCCCCGGAAATTACACCCTCTTTGTATACGGCGCGCATGTTAATGCCGCAGGCCAGACATGTTTACGGGATGTTGCGAATTCCTCACACGCTCCCCGCCGGAAGGGAACCGCAGCCTGTGCGTACCGCTGGAGCGCTCTGTGTGCACGGCGGTGATCGCCCGCGCGCGCTCGCTGTCCCCGCGCGCCACCGCGTCCACGATCGCGCCGTGCTCCGCCCAGGTCTCCGCGGGACTGGCCGGCGCCTCCACCGCGTACATCCAGGCGATCTTGTGCCGCAACTGGGTCAGCATCGAGGTCAGGGCGGGGCTGCCGGAGGCCTGGGCGAGCGTCTCGTGGAACCAGCCGCCCAGGGAGCGCAGATCCTCGCTGTTGCCCCTTCTGGCCCGCTCCTGACCGAGCCTCACCAGGCCGCGCAGCACCTTCAGATGCGCCTCGGTGCGCCGCTGGGCGGCCCGCGCGGCGCCGAGCGGCTCCAGCAGCGAGCGCATCTCCAGCAGGTCGGAGGCCTCCTGCTCGGTGGGTTCCGCGACGCACGCGCCCGCGTGCCGCCGGGTCACCACGAAGCCCTCCGCCTCCAGCGTGCGCAGGGCCTCCCGGACGGGGACGCGCGAGACGCCGTAGCGGCGCGCCAGCAGTTCCTCGGTGAGTCGGCTGCCGCGCTCGTAGACACCGGCGACGATGTCGTCCCGGATCGCCGTGCATACCGAATGCGCCGGAATACGCATGACCGACCTCCGCTTTAATCCCCGTGAAACGTCGATGACTGACGTGTGTTCAGTGACTCTATTGCAGTGAGCCGGAATTTCCGATGGCGGGCCGGAATCCATGGATATTTTTTGGACAGCGAGGGCTCACAAACGCCGAAAACCCCGGCTCGGCGAGCCGGGGTCCCGGGAAGCGGTGGCGGGTGTCGTCAGACGTTCACGCCGCGCGAGCGGAGGTAGGCGACGGGGTCGAGGTCCGAGCCGTACTCCGCGGTCGTACGGGCCTCCAAGTGCAGATGGGGCCCGGTGACGTTGCCGGTGGCGCCGGAGAGGCCTATCTGCTGGCCCGGGGTGACGCTCTGGCCCACCGAGACGCCGATGGACGAGAGGTGGGCGTACTGGGTGTACGTGCCGTCGTGCATCTTGATGACGATCTGGTTGCCGTACGCCCCGCCCCAGCCGGCCTCGACGACGGTGCCCATGCCGACCGAGCGGACGGAGGTGCCGCTGGAGGCGTGGAAGTCGGCGCCGGTGTGGCTGCCGGAGGACCAGAGGGCGCCGCCGGCCTTGTAACTGGTCGACACGTAGGAGCCGGAGACCGGGGAGACGAAGGTGTTCAGGCGCTTGCGCTCGGCCTCGCGGGCGGCGCGCTCCTTGGCCTCGCGCGCCTTCTTGGCCGCCTCGGCGGCCTTCTTGCGCGCGGCCTCCTCGGCCTTCTGCTTCGCCTCGGCCTCGTCGGCCGCCTGCTGCTGGGCGGCGGCCTGGGCGTCGATCTGCGCGGCGACCGAGTCGCCGATGGTGATGACGGGGGTGAGAGCGGTCTGCTCGGCGGAGATGTCCGCGGCGAGCGCGGGGCTCGACAGGGTTCCGATGACGCCGGTGGTGGTGAGTGCCGCGACGCCCGCCGCGCGGGCGGTGGTGCGCTGCATCCTGCTGGGACGACGGTGCTTCCCGGTGGCGCGCGTGAACGCCATGAAGTGGGTGGTCCTTTCCTTCCCTCTCGCCTACCGGGTTAGCTGACGGGTTCGGAGCAGGAAGGTCTCCTACGGACCCCCTCGCTCACGCGCGGGCGTCCGATTCACCCCAGGGACTGCGGTGGGTCCCCGGCTCCCCTGGCTCGCGCCGTACGGGGACTCGGCGATGACTGTCCGGTGCCGCGGATGCGGCGCACTGCCTGACGGACAGCCCGCACGACGCTAAACGGGGCAACTTTCAATCCCCAAACGGATCACGGCTTTTGTAGCGCATGCCACAGGTCAGACAGGCAACCTCTCCCTCAATTCGGACATAAGGGGGCCCTGGTGACGCTTCCGTCACCAGGGCCCCACACGCGCGTGATCGCGCGTTCACGTCCGAGGGTGTGTCTACTCGGCTGTCACAACGGTGACTTCACCGATGCCGAGGGCCTCGACGGGCTCCTTGATCTGCGCCGCGTCACCGACCAGCACGGTCACCAGACGGTCCACCGGGAAGGCGCTCACGACGGCCGCGGTGGCCTCCACGGTGCCGGTCGCGGCGAGCTGGCGGTACAGCGTGGCCTGGTAGTCGTCCGGCAGGTGCTGCTCGACCTGGTCGGCCAGGGTGCTCGCCACGGCGGCGGCCGTCTCGTACTTCAGCGGCGCCACCCCGACGAGGTTCTGTACGGCGACGTCCCGCTCGGCGTCGGTGAGCCCGCCCTCGGCGAGGGTGCGCAGCACGGTCCACAGGTCCTGCAGGGCGGGACCGGTGTTGGGGGTGTCGACGGAGCCGCTGATGGCGAGCATCGCGGCGCCGGTGCCGTCGGGGGCGGAGCGCAGGACCTGCCCGAAGGAGCGCACGCCGTAGGTGTAGCCCTTCTCCTCACGCAGGACGCGGTCCAGGCGGGAGGTGAGGGTGCCGCCGAGGCAGTACGTGCCGAGGACCTGGGCCGGCCACACGCGGTCGTGCCGGTCGGGGCCGACGCGGCCGATCAGCAGCTGCGTCTGGACGGCTCCGGGGCGGTCCACGATGACGACGCGGCCGGTGTCGTCGGCGGTGACCGGGGGTACGGGCCGCGGCTCGGCCGAGGAGCCGGTCCAGGAGCCGAGGGTGTCGGCGAGGAGCGCGTCGAGGTCGGTGCCGGTGAGGTCGCCGACCACCACGGCGGTGGCCGTGGCGGGGCGGACGTGCCGCTCGTAGAAGGCGCGTACGGCCCCGGAGTCGATGGCCGCGACCGTCTCCTCGGTGCCCTGGCGCGGGCGCGACATGCGCACGGTGGCCGGGAAGAGCTGCTTGGACAGCTCCTTGGCAGCGCGCCGGGAGGGGTTGGCCAGCTCGTGCGGGATCTCGTCAAGGCGGTTGCGCACCAGCCGTTCGACCTCGCTGTCGGCGAAGGCGGGCGCCCTCAGCGCGTCGGCGAGCAGTCCGAGCGCCTTGGACAGGCGGGAGACCGGCACTTCGAGGGAGAGGCGTACGCCGGGGTGGTCGGCGTGCGCGTCGAGGGTGGCGCCGCAGCGTTCCAGCTCGGCGGCGAACTCCTCGGCGGTGTGCTTGTCGGTGCCCTCGGAGAAGGCACGCGCCATGATCGTGGCGACGCCGTCGAGGCCGGCCGGCTCGGCCTCCAGGGGGGCGTCCAGGAGCACCTCGACCGCCACGACCTGCTGGCCGGGGCGGTGGCAGCGCAAGACCGCCAGACCGTTGTCGAGGGTCCCGCGCGTGGGTGCAGGGAAGGCCCAGACCTTCGGCTCGCCCGCCTGCGGCTGGGGGTGGAACTCCATCGTGGCGAGCTCGGTCACTTGGCCGCCTCCTCGTTGTCGTCGGTGGCTTCCACGGTGGCCGCGGACTCCAGGTCTTCGGTGGGCTCCTCGACGGTCTCCGTGGGGACGGTCGGCTCGTAGACGAGCACCGCGCGGTTGTCGGGGCGCAGGCGGGCCTTGGCGACCTCCTGGACCTCCTCGGCCGTCACCTCCAGCACCCGCTTCACGGCGGTGAGGGCGAGCTGCGGGTCACCGAACAGGACGGCGTAGCGGCACAGTTCGTCGGCGCGGCCCGCGACGGTGCCGAGCCGGTCCAGCCACTCGCGCTCCAACTGGGCCTGGGCGCGCTCCATTTCCTCGGCCGTCGGCCCCTGCTCGGCGAACCGGGCGAGCTCCTCGTCGATGGCGGCCTCGATGACGGGGACCTCGACGTCACCGGAGGTCTTCACGTCAAGCCAGCCCAGGGAGGGCGCTCCGGCGAGCCGCAGCAGCCCGAACCCGGCGGCGACGGCCGTACGGTCGCGCCGTACGAGACGGTTGTAGAGGCGGGAGGACTCGCCGCCGCCGAGGACGGTCAGGGCCAGGTCGGCCGCGTCGCACGCGCGTGTGCCGTCGTGCGGGAGGCGGTAGGCGGCCATCAACGCCCGCGCGGGGACCTCCTCCTCGACGATCTCGCGCAGCTGCTCGCCGATGATCTCCGGCAGCGAGCCTTCGCGCGGGGCGGGCTTGCCGTCGTGGGCGGGGATGGAGCCGAAGTACTTCTCGACCCACGCGAGTGTCTGCTCCGGGTCGATGTCGCCGGCGATCGACAGTACGGCGTTGTTGGGCGCGTAGTACGTACGGAAGAACGCGCGCGCGTCCTCCAGCGTCGCCGCGTCCAGGTCGGCCATCGAGCCGATCGGCGTGTGGTGGTAGGGGTGGCCCTCGGGGTAGGCGAGGGCGGTCAGCTTCTCGAAGGCCGTGCCGTAAGGGACGTTGTCGTAGCGCTGGCGGCGCTCGTTCTTCACGACGTCCCGCTGGTTCTCCATCGACTCGTCGTCCAGGGCGGCGAGCAGCGAGCCCATGCGGTCGGCCTCCAGCCAGAGGGCGAGCTCCAGCTGGTGGGCGGGCATGGTCTCGAAGTAGTTGGTGCGCTCGAAGCTGGTGGTGCCGTTCAGCGAGCCGCCGGCGCCCTGCACCAGCTCGAAGTGGCCGTTGCCCTTGACCTGGGCGGAGCCCTGGAACATCAAGTGCTCGAAAAGGTGAGCCAGACCGGTGCGCCCCTTGACCTCGTGGCGCGAGCCGACGTCGTACCAGAGGCACACCGCCGCGACCGGGGTCAGGTGGTCCTCGGAGAGCACCACGCGCAGGCCGTTGGCCAGGCGGTGCTCGGTCGCTGTCAGGCCGCCGGAGCCTGCCTGGGCTGTGGCCGTGTGACCCATGGGCATGTACGTCCCTTCGATCGCGGACGCGGTCGTCGAAACCGCGGTTTTCCTACCGGTCCTGCCACTGTATGCAAGCGTGCGCGGCCTCGGCGAAGTTCCCGGTCGACATACGCCGACAGCGGATCGCGTAGCCTGCGGGCAGCCGTGAGCGGAGGTCCGCCGCCGCGCCGGGCCGGACGGCCGACGCCGGGTCCTGGTCCGGGTTGTCAGTGCCGCGGTCCACAATGGTCCGCGTCAGATCCAGTTCACGCGTCAGCATGAGCGCCCCGTAGGTGAGCGCACAGAAAAAGGAGCCTTGGCAGCGATGGCCCGCCGCAGCACGAAGACCCCGCCGCCCGACGACTCGTACGAGGAGCGGATCCTCGACATCGACGTCGTCGACGAGATGCAGGGCTCCTTCCTTGAGTACGCGTACTCGGTCATCTACTCACGAGCCCTGCCGGACGCCCGCGACGGCCTGAAGCCGGTGCACCGCCGCATCGTCTACCAGATGAACGAGATGGGCCTGCGCCCCGACCGCGGCTATGTGAAGTGCGCGCGCGTGGTCGGCGAGGTCATGGGTAAGTTGCACCCGCACGGCGACGCGTCGATCTACGACGCGCTGGTGCGCATGGCGCAGCCCTTCTCGATGCGTGTCCCCCTGGTCGACGGCCACGGCAACTTCGGCTCGCTCGGCAATGACGACCCGCCGGCCGCCATGCGGTACACCGAGTGCCGTCAGGCCGCCGCGACCAGCCTGATGACGGAGTCGATCGACGAGGACACGGTCGACTTCGCCCCCAACTACGACGGCCAGGAGCAGGAGCCGGTGGCGCTGCCCGCCGCCTTCCCGAACCTCCTGGTCAACGGCTCCTCCGGGATCGCGGTCGGCATGGCCACCAACATGCCGCCGCACAACCTGTCCGAGGTCATCGCGGCCGCCCGCCATCTGATCCGCCACCCCAACGCGGATCTGGACGCCCTGATGCGGCACGTCCCGGGCCCCGACCTGCCCACCGGCGGCCGGATCGTGGGTCTGACCGGCATCCGGGACGCGTACGAGACGGGCCGCGGCAGCTTCAAGATCCGCGCGACGGTGTCCGTGGAGAACGTGACGGCCCGCCGCAAGGGCCTCGTCGTCACCGAGCTGCCCTTCACGGTCGGTCCCGAGAAGGTCATCGCCAAGATCAAGGACCTGGTCGGCTCGAAGAAGCTCCAGGGCATCGCCGACGTCAAGGACCTCACCGACCGCGCGCACGGCCTGCGCCTGGTCATCGAGATCAAGAACGGCTTCGTGCCGGAGGCGGTCCTGGAGCAGCTCTACAAGCTGACGCCGATGGAGGAGTCCTTCGGCATCAACAACGTCGCCCTGGTCGACGGCCAGCCCCTCACCCTGGGCCTCAAGGAACTCCTGGAGGTCTACCTCGACCACCGCTTCGAGGTCATCCGGCGCCGCAGCGAGTTCCGCCGCACCAAGCGGCGCGACCGGCTGCACCTGGTGGAGGGCCTGCTCACCGCCCTCGTCGACATCGACGAGGTCATCCGGCTGATCCGCTCCAGCGAGAACAGCGCGCAGGCCAAGGAGCGCCTGATGGAGCGCTTCTCACTGTCGGAGATCCAGACGCAGTACATCCTCGACACCCCGCTGCGCCGGCTCACCAAGTACGACCGCATCGAGCTGGAGGCGGAGAAGGACCGGCTGAACGAGGAGATCGCGGAGCTGACCCGGATCCTGGAGTCGGACGCGGAACTGCGCAAGCTGGTGTCCAACGAACTGGCCGCGGTGGCCAAGAAGTTCGGCACCGAGCGGCGTACGGTCCTGCTGGAGTCGGCGGGCGCCACGGCGGCGACGGTTCCGCTCCAGGTGGCCGACGACCCGTGCCGGGTGCTGCTGTCCTCGACGGGCCTGCTGGCCCGTACGGCGAACGGCGACCCGTTCGCGGAGGACGGCGACGCGAAGCGCTCCAAGCACGATGTGATCGTCTCGGCGGTGCCGGCCACCGCACGCGGTGAGGTGGGCGCGGTGACGTCCGCGGGCCGTCTGCTGCGGATCAACGTCGTCGACCTGCCGACGCTGCCGGAGACGGCGGCGCGGCCGAACCTCTCGGGCGGCGCTCCGCTGACGGAGTTCGTCTCCCTGGAGGGCGACGAGACGGTGGTCTGCCTGGCCACGCTGGACGAGTCCTCCCCGGGCCTGGCGCTCGGCACCGAGCAGGGTGTCGTCAAGCGCGTGGTGCCCGACTACCCGTCCAACAAGGAGGAGTTGGAGGTCATCACCCTCAAGGAGGGTGACCGGATCGTCGGCGCGGTGGAACTGCGCACCGGCGAGGAGGACCTGGTCTTCATCACGGACGACGCCCAGTTGCTGCGCTACCAGGCCTCGCAGGTGCGTCCGCAGGGCCGCCCGGCGGGCGGTATGGCGGGCATCAAGCTGACGGAGGGCGCGAAGGTCATCTCCTTCACTGCGGTGGACCCGGCGGCCGACGCGGTGGTGTTCACGGTCGCGGGCTCGCGCGGCACGCTGGACGACTCGGTCCAGACGACGGCGAAGCTGACCCCGTTCGACCAGTACCCGCGCAAGGGCCGCGCCACCGGTGGCGTCCGCTGCCAGCGGTTCCTGAAGGGCGAGGACTGTCTCTCCCTGGCCTGGGCGGGCCCCGCTCCGGCCCGGGCGGCGCAGAAGAACGGCACTCCGGCCGAACTCCCGGACATGGACCCGCGCCGCGACGGCTCGGGGGTGTCGCTGCGGAAGACGGTGTCGGTGGTGGCGGGCCCGGTCTAGAAGTGTCCTGAAGATCTTGCTTGGGACGCCCCGATCGCCCAGGTTCGCCCGCAAAAGTCGATTGGGGCAATCCGGTGCAAGTCGGGCGGGTTTTCAAGATTCTCAGTGGTCTCCTAGGCCTCCGCGAGGTCCTCGTCCTCGGAGCCCTGTACGTAGCGGAGGATGCCCCACATGCCGGTCTCGTCGGCGTGTGGGGCATCGCTCTCACACGCCTGGAGTTCCTTGGCGAGGGCGGGCGCGTCGATGCCGGAGCCGATGAGGACGAGCTGGGTGAGCCGCTCGTCGGAGGGCGTCCAGGGCTCGGGGTAGAACCGGAGGAACCGCCCGACGGCGTGCACGGAGTACCGGTTCAGGGCGTCGTGCGGGCCGAAGTCGACGTACCCCTTGATCCGGTAGAGCCCCTCGGGACGGCTGTCGAGGAAGCTCATGAGCGCGCGCGGATCGAGAGGCCGTCCGGAAACGAACGAGACACTGTCGTACCCGGTGTGCGGATGCCCGTCATGGCCACCGTGCTCATGCAGGTCGTCGAAGGACAACTGCCCCACGCGCTCCTCGCCGGGCCGGCAGTCGAAGAGGAACTCGGGGTCGACACGCCCGTAGGTGGCGGGAACGACGGAGGCACGACCCGCGAGCTCACGGACGAACGGAATGAGACGATCCGGCTCAGCGGCCCGATCGAGCTTGTTGACGACGACGAGGTCGGCGAGGGCGAGATGCCGGTCGATCTCGGGGTGCCTGGCGCGGGTGTCGTCGAACTCGGCGGCGTCCACGACCTCGACGAGACCGCCGTACACGATCCCCGGATGCTCGCTGGCGAGCACCATGCGGACCAGTTCCTGCGGCTCGGCGAGGCCACTGGCCTCGATGACGATGACGTCGATGCCGACGGCGGGGGCGGCGAGGCGTTCGAGGTGGAGGTCGAGTTCACCGGCGTCGACGGCGCAGCACAGGCAGCCGTTGCCGAGGGAGACGGTCGAGTCGCCGAGCGCGCCGGCCACAGCCATGGCGTCGATCTCGATGGCCCCGAAGTCGTTGACGATCGCTCCGATACGGCTGCCTCCGCTGCCGTGGAGGAGATGGTTGAGGAGCGTGGTCTTGCCGGAGCCGAGGAAACCGGCGAGGACGACGACCGGGATCTGCTGCGACCTGCGACTCGGGACCAACGAGCGACCTCTCTCCCACCGACGCGTGCACCGGCTCGCGACCCGGCGCCCGTGCGAAGAATGAATGCCGCCCCAGGATACGAGCCGAAAGAAACCGCGCGAAGTGAACGATTGTTAGCAGCACTTGCGGGGCAGACGTTGGGCATGGCGCCGGACTGTGCGACCCTCGCTTCCCTCCGTGCGCCTCCTCTCCGCCTCCCTGCCGATCAGAGCCGCTCGGCACCCTGGGAGACGGCAAGCGCCGCCCACCGCTCGCCGGTCCCCATCAGTCGACCCGCACCCCGACGACCGGCGGACGGCCGCCTGAATCGGGGGTTGACATGACCACACGGACCTTTGGGCTTCAGAGGCTGCTGGTTGTCGCGTCGGCAGGGGTCGGGCTCGCGGCAGGTGCCGCGGCTACCCTGGCCGCCCAGCGACCCGCGCTCAGCGGCTTGCGTACACGCGTCGAAATCCTGGAGAAGGCTGCCCAGACCCAGCGGCAGTCCAATTTCGCCCACCAGCAGCGACTGCACTGGGAGTTGCTGAGCAAGGCCATGGACGATCCAGCCCTGGCCGAGGTACTGGACCCCTTCAACGGGACGGTCCCGCCGAGCAAGCGGCGCCAGTTCCTCTTCGCCAACGCCCTCTACACCAACTTGCTCTGCTACTACCGCATGGGCAACATCACGCGCGAGGAGTTCTTCGGCTTCGCGCGGAGCATGCTCCAGATCCCCGTGTTCCGTGAGTACTGGTACGCGACCCGGCCGCACCGCGCCACGCTGATCGACACCTCGGACGAGGCCAAGCTCGGGCGTATGGTCGACGAGCTTCTGGTCCAGTTGGAGGAGACCGACATCGACGAGTGGTGGGTCGTCGGCGAACCGCCGAGCGAGTAGGACCGACCGCTCCCCGGCGCTCCGGCCCGTAAAGCGCCGTCCCTGCGCTCCACGCTCTCGGGCACATCACACGATTGGGCGGTAACAAACCAATAAACCGTCGCGTTTCCCCAGGTGCCAACAAGGTTGACTACTGCGCATCTTGCGGTACGGGTCGATCCCGCGTGCCACCGTCCACGCCGCCCGGTTGTCGAGGCCGCGGTCCCACCGGGCCGCATCACACCGCGCTGCACCCATGCGCTTCCAGCCTCGCGACCAGAAGGAAAGCCAGAACAGTGAGCCAGATCATCCGTCGGATCGGTACCCCGCCGAGCGCCAGGGGAAGCGCCACCGGCTGCAACTGTCCCGACATCTTCGAACTGTCCGACGGAAGGTTCGCTGTCATCGGCACGGACATCACCGAAGAACTCGACGCCCAGCTTCCCCCCGACGCCTCCAGAGCCGATTACGAACGCATCGTGGTAGTGACGCGCGACACGCTCATCCACGCCAAGGCTGATATTCCAGACGCGTAACCGGTCGGATTCGATTTGTACACCCGCTCGTTCAGTCAGCCTGTGTTCTTTCGCCCTTCGACGGCCCCAGCGCCATGCGCCTCTACGCGGCAGGGCGCTGGGGGCGGCATCACCATGACCGCAAGGTCACAGCATGAAAGGCCGAACCCATGGCGAAAATCGTACGGCGGATCGGTGACTCTCCCCGCGCGCGAGGCAGCGCCTCGGGTCAGACGTGCCCAGACATCTTCGAACTCAGTGACGGCGACTTCGCCGTCATCGGCAGGGAGGCCACGGCAGTCCTGGACAAGGAGTTGCGCGCCTACGACGCGTCCAGGGCCGACGACGAGCGCATCGTGGTCATCAGCAGGGAAACTCTGATCCGGGCTCGCAGGGACATTCCCAGGTCCTGACGCCTGGCGCCTTCAGACCGCGCCGAGTCAACGAGACGGGTCCGGCGCCGGACCCGTCTCGCCCGGTCACGCCGGCACCGCCACCGGCGCCCCCGGCCCCACATACCGTGCCGCCGGGCGGATGATCTTGCGGTCCTCCGCCTGTTCCAGGATGTTGGCGCTCCAGCCCACGACGCGAGCCGCCGCGAAGGTCGGGGTGAACATCTCGCGGGGCAGGCCACAGAGTTCCATGACCACGCCTGCGTAGAACTCGACGTTGGTGTGGAGTTCGCGGCCGGGTTTCAGTTCGGCGAGGATCGTCTCCACCTGGCGCTCCACCTCCACGGCGAAGTCGACGCGGGGGCCGCCGAAGCGCTGGGCGATCTCGCGGAGCATGCGGGAGCGGGGGTCCTGCGTGCGGTAGACGGCGTGGCCGAAGCCCATGATGCGGTCGCCGGCGAGGACGCGTTCGCGGATCCAGGGGTCGATGCGGTCGGGGGTGCCGATCGCGTCCAGGGTGTCCAGCGCCCGGCTGGGGGCGCCGCCGTGCAGAGGCCCGGAGAGCGCGCCGACCGCCCCCACGAGGCAGGCCGCCACATCCGCTCCGGTGGAGGTGATGACCCGCGCCGTGAACGTTGATGCATTGAACCCGTGATCAATGGTTGAGATCAAGTATTGCTCGACGGCCCTCGCCCGCACCGGATCCGGCTCCGAACCCGTCAACATGTACAGGTAGTTGGCCGCGTACGACAGGTCCTCACGCGGCTCCACCGGCTCAAGCCCCGCCCCCAACCGATACAGCGCCGTCAGCAGCGTCGGCACGGCGGCCGCCGCGGCGAGCGTGTCCCGGCGGCGGTCGTCCACGTCGATGTCGTACACCGGGCGGAAGCCCTTGACCGCGCCGAGCAGCGACAGCGCGGTGCGCATGCCGGCCAGGGGTCCGGAGCCTCCGACGCCCGCGCTCGCCGCGGCGATGGCGGGCAGGACCGCGCGCACCTCGTCCGGCAGGCGTCGTAGCGCCGCGGTCTGGGCGGCGAAGGCCGCGGCCCGTTCGGCGTCCGGCAGTTCACCGTGGACCAGCAGATGCCAGACGTCCTCGAAGCCGCGGGTCTGCGCGAGTTCGACGGCCGAGTACTGGCGGTAGTGGTAGAAGCCGTCCAGCCCTCGGACGTCACCGATGGCGGTGTCGGTGACAACGACGCCGGCGAGTCCCCGCGGCGCCTCGACAAGAGCAGTGGCCGGCCTGTTGACGGACATGATTTCCTCCCTGAGCTTGATTCGACTGTCCATACTTGACTCGATGCCTGTCAATATTGATTCAATCAATGCATGCGTCAATGTGTTGTCCAGCGGATACGGTGACCCCCATGCGCGACCAAGAGCCCGACCCGGGTCACACGTCCCGGCGGCTGACCACCAAAGAGGCCGCCGAGCTGCTCGGCGTGAAGCCCGAGACCGTGTACGCGTATGTCAGCCGCGGCCAGCTCAGCAGTCAACGCGTGCCCAGCGGCCGGGGCAGCACCTTCGACGCGAAGGAGGTCGAGGCGCTCGCCCGGCGCAACCGGCGGGAGAGCAGCGGGACTTCGGGGTCCGGGGGCGAGCTGTCGGTGCGGACCCGCATCACGTTGATCGACACGGACCGGTACTACTTCCGGGGCGTCGACGCGGCCGAACTCGCCGTCCGCCACTCCTACGAAGAAGTCGCCGAGTGGCTGTGGACCGGGCAGTTGCGCCCCGGCGTCGCCTTCACGGCCCCCGAGGCCACGGTCGCCGCCGCCCGCCGCGCCGTCGACGCCCTGCCCCAGCACACCGGCCCCACGGACCGGTTGAGGGTCGCGGCCGTCGCGGCCTCGATCGTGGACCCGCTGCGTTTCGACCTGTCCGAGAACGCCGTTCTGGGCACCGCGCGCAGCCTCATCCCGACCCTCGTCGCCGCGCTGCCGCCGGTCCGGCGCGACCACCGTGACACGGGCCCGCTGGCCCACCGGTTGTGGGCCCGGCTCAGCGGCCATGAGGCGGACGAGGCGTCGCTGCGCACCCTGGACACGGCACTGGCCCTGCTGGTCGACCACGACCTCGCCGCGTCGACGCTCGCCGTACGCGTGGCGGCGTCCGCCCGCGCCCACGCCTACGCGGCCGTCTCCGCGGGCCTGGGCGTCCTCGAAGGCCCCCTGCACGGCGCGGCCAGCGGGCTCGCCCACCGGATGCTGCTGGACGTCCTCGACCGCGGCGACGCGGCCCCGGTGATCGCCGAGGAGCTGCGGGCCGGCCGCCGCATCCCGGGCCTCGGCCACCGTCTCTACCCCGGCGAAGACCCACGCGCGCGTGTGCTCTTCGGGCTGTTGGAGCAGATCCCACGGGCCGCACCCGCGCTCGCCGTGGCCCGCGACATCGTCGCCACGACCGCCCGCCACACCCCGCTGCACGCCAATGCCGACCTGGCTCTGGCCGTGCTCACCGCCTCCAGCGGCATGCCCGCCACCGCTGGCGAGACGATCTTCGCCGTCGCCCGTACGGCGGGCTGGGTCGCCCATGCCCTGGAGGAGTACGGCGAGCGCCCGTTGCGGATGCGTCCCAGCGGGCACTACGTGGGCCCGAGGCCGCCACAGCCCCTGCCGGAGTAGGACACGAGCGGTTCGGGAAGCCACACCGGAGCAACTCAGGTTAGGCTCACCTTCGTGAGTACCTGCTCAAGTGACTCCCGGGACCTCGATGAGCCCACCGCGGGCACCGCGGCCACCGCGAGCACCTGGCTGCTGCTGGAGCAGCCCGGTCCGTGGGGTGCCAAGGCGCTCACATCGAGCCATCTGGACCCCGCGCTGGGCCGCGCCCTGGAGGCGGCCGCCAAGGGGACCGGCGTGCGCGTCGCGCTCATCCGCCGTCCCGGACGTCACGCCGACCGTGGCACGCCCACCGCGCGGCAGGTGTACGCCGCCCACACCGCGCCCGGGAACACGTGGCTGCACGGCGCCACGATCCGCGACCCCCGCCGGCTGCTCGACGTCGACTTCGCCGCGCTCGGCAAGGGTGACCCTCGCACCTTCGACTCGGCGCTCCGGGCGGGCCCGCACACGGGTGACCCGCTCGCGCTCGTGTGCACCAACGGCAAACGGGACCGCTGCTGCGCCCTCCTCGGCCGTCCCCTCGCGGCCGAGCTCGACGCCTCCGGTGTCGAAGGTGTCTGGGAGGTCACCCATCTGGGCGGACATCGCTTCTCGCCGACGCTGCTCGTCCTGCCGTACGGCTACGCCTACGGCCGCGCCGAGGCGCACGGTGTGAAGGAGATCCTGCAGCAGGCGCGGGAGGGGCGGATCGTCGTCGAGGGATGCCGAGGGAACTCCGCCTGGGAGCGGCCCGGGCAGGCTGCCGAGCTTGCCGTGCGGACGGAAGTGCGTGAGTACGCGGCGGACGCGCTGAGCGTCGTCCGCATGGACGGCGCGGCGCCGCGCTGGACGGTGACCGTCGCGCACACCGACGGACGCCTCTGGTACGTCGTCGTCGCCCAGGGCGCCGCGCTGCCGCCCCGCGCGGAGAGCTGTGGCACCTCGGTGCTGGGCTCGCCCGCCCACATGGAAGTGGTCGCGGTGCGGGAGCTGACGATGGCGACGGCACTGGCCGGCTGAGGTCAACGATGGACGGCCCCGTCCACCATTGATCAAGGTTCAGGGCCGTCGATCAAGTAATGCAGTCCTGGATCAAGAGATCCAGGCCACACCCCCTTCGGTGCCCCTGGCGCATCCACGTACCGTCTTGGGTATGAGCCCCACTCCCCCCGCGCGCCGCCTGCGCCTCGGCCTGCCGCGGCGGATGTTCTCGCAGGTGCTGCTGATGCAGGTCGCCATCGCGGCGGGAGTCGCGGTGCTCGCGACCGGACTGTTTCTCGCGCCGCTCGGCAACCAGCTCGACGACCAGGCGATGCGCCGGGCGCTTGCCATCGCCCAGACCACCGCCGTCGAGCCGCAGATCGCCGAGGACGTGGTGAACACGCCCCCGACGGCCGACGGACCGGTCCAGCGGGAGGCGGAGCGGATCCGGAAGGCCACGCAGGCCGAGTACATCGTGGTGATGGACTGGCGAGGTGTGCGCTGGTCGCACCCCACGCCCGCCGAGGTCGGCAGGACCGTGTCCACCGACCCCGGGCAGGCCCTGGCCGGCCAGGAGGTCATGCAGATCGACAGCGGCACCCTGGGCCGCACGGCCCGCGGCAAGGTGCCGCTGCGCGACAGCGACGGGGACATCGTGGGCGCGGTCTCGGTCGGGATCGCGTACGACAGTGTCCGGGCCCGGCTGATCCACGCGATCCCGGAGCTGCTGGCGTACGCGGGCGGTGCGCTGGCCGTGGGCGCGCTTGCCGCCTGGCTGATCTCCCGGAGGGTCCAGCGGCAGACGCGTGACCTGGCCTTCTCCGATATCTCGGCGCTGCTCGCGGAACGCGAGGCGATGCTGCACGGCATCCGGGAGGCCGTCGTCGCCCTGGACCGCAGGGGCCGTATCCGCCTGCTCAACGACGAGGCGCACCGGCTGCTCGGCATCGGCGACGAGGCCGTGGGCCGCTCCCTGGACGAGGCGCTCGGGGAGGGCCGTACGACCGATGTGCTGGCGGGCCGGGTCACGGGCACCGATCTGCTCACCGTGCGCGGCCAGCGTGTCCTGGTCGCCAACCGCATGCCCACCGACGACGGCGGCGCTGTGGCCACCCTGCGCGACCGCACCGAGCTGGAGCAGCTGGGCCGGGAGCTGGACTCCACGCGCGGTCTGATCGACGCCCTGCGCGCCCAGGACCACGAGCACGCCAATCGCATGCATACGCTCCTCGGGCTGCTGGAGCTGGAGATGTACGACGACGCCATGGAGTTCGTCGGCGAAGTGGTGGGCGACCACAGGGCGACCGCGGAACAGGTCACCGAGAAGATCCAGGACCCGCTGCTCGCGGCGCTGCTGGTCGGCAAGGCGACCGTCGCTGCCGAACGCGGGGGCGCGCTGCTGGTGTCGGACGGGACGTGGCTCCCGGACAGCTTGATCGATCCCCGGGGCATCGTCACGATCGTCGGCAACCTGGTAGACAACGCCCTGGACGCGGTCGCGGGGACCGCGCACGCGCGCGTGGAGGTCGAATTGCGTACCGAAGGGCGCGCGGTCGTTCTCAGGGTGCGCGACACCGGGCCGGGAATCCCGGCCGCACAACGCGAGTTGATCTTCACCGAGGGCTGGTCCACGAAGGAGGCACCGGCCCACCGGGAGCGGGGGATCGGCCTCTCCCTGGTGCGCAGGCTCGCCGAACGGCAGGGCGGCACCGTCGGCGTCGATCAGGCGCGCGGAGGCGGCGCGGTATTCACCGTCGTCCTGCCCGAGGCCCTCACCGAGCCGGCTGTCGAACCGGCCCTCACCGGGTCCACAGCCCGCACTGCCGAGGAGGAGACGCGATGATCGAGGTCCTGGTCGTGGACGACGACACCCGGGTCGCACAGGTCAACGCCGCCTACGTCGAGAGGGTGCCCGGCTTCCACGTGGCCGGCGAGGCGCACAGCGCGGCCGAGGCGCTGCGGCAGGTCGAGGAGCTGCCCCGGGTGGACCTGGTCCTGATGGACCATTACCTGCCCGACGAGACGGGTCTGTCGGTCGTACGGGAGATGCGGCGGCGCGGCCACCAGACCGATGTGATCATGGTGACGGCGGCCCGGGACGTCTCCACCGTCCAGGAGGCGATGCGGCACGGCGCGCTGCAGTACCTGGTCAAGCCGTTCGCCTTCGCGGGCCTGCGCGCCAAGCTCCAGGCGTACGCGGAGCTGCGCCGCACGCTCGACGGCGGCGGCGAGGCCGAACAGGCCGAGGTGGACCGTATCTTCGGCGCGCTGTCCACGACTTCGGAGCCGGAGCTGCCCAAGGGCCACTCCCCCACGACCGCCGATCTCGTCCGCCGCTCCCTGATCAACGCCGAGGGACCGCTGTCCGCCCAGGAGATCGCGGAACGCACCGGCGTCAGCCGTCAGACCGCCCAGCGTTACCTGAAGCTCCTGGAGCGCACGGGCCGGGCGCGACTCACCCTCAAGTACGGGGACGCGGGCCGCCCGGAACACCGTTACGTGTGGGCGACCCGCGCCTGAGGGCACGGCCGGTGGTGGGGGCGGGGGAAGCGGCCGTACCCCACGCCTCTCCATACGGATCCGGCGCGCCGTTGTCTCCGGGGGGCGCCGGCCGCTTATGCCGCTCCCGCTCCCGTCAGGGATCGCACCTCGGTCTCCGCGTGCTTGGCCTCGTCGGGGACCTCGGTGGAGGTGACCGTGCCGAGCCAGCCGGCGAGGAAGCCGAGCGGGATCGAGACGAGGCCGGGGTTCTGCAGCGGGAACACCTGGAAGTCGACGCCGGGGAACAGGGATTCGGGACTGCCGGACACCACGGGAGAGAGCAGCACGAGCGTCATGGCCGGGATCAGGCCGCCGTACACCGCCCATACGGCGCCGCGGGTGGTGAAGCCGCGCCAGAACAGGGAGTAGAGCAGCACAGGCAGATTGGCGGACGCGGCTACGGCGAAGGCGAGGCCCACCAGGAAGGCGACGTTGAGATCGCGGGCCAGCAGACCGAGGGCGATGGCGACCACGCCGATGCCGACCGCGGCGATGCGCGCCACCGCGACCTCGCTGCGCGGCTTGGCGTGCCGGCGCCGCAGTGACGCGTACAGGTCGTGGGCGACGGACGCCGAGGAGGCGAGGGTGATCCCGGCGACCACGGCGAGGATGGTGGCGAAGGCGACGGCGGCGACGATCGCGAACAGAACCGTTCCGCCAGTGGAGTCGGCGCCGCCGCCCAGATCGAGCGCCAGCAGCGGTACGGCCGTGTTCCCCGCGGCATTCGAGCCGCGCACCGCGTCCGGGCCCACGATCGCGGCCGCGCCGAAGCCGAGGACGATCGTCATCAGGTAGAAGCCACCGATCAGCCCGATCGACCAGACCACCGAACGCCGGGCCGCCAGGGCGGTCGGCACGGTGTAGAAGCGGGACAGGATGTGCGGCAGTCCCGCGGTACCGAGCACCAGGGCGAGTCCGAGGCTGATGAAGTCGAAACGCGCGGTCCAGTCGGCGCCGTACTTGAGTCCGGGCGCCAGGAACGATTCACCGTGGCCGCTGCGCTCGGCCGCCGTGAGCAGCAGTTCGTCGAAGTCGCCGTGGAACCGCACCAGGACGAGCACGGTCAGCGCGATGGTGCCGCCGAGCAGCAGGACCGCCTTGACGATCTGGATCCAGGTGGTGGCTCGCATCCCTCCCAACGACACATAGATCACCATGAGCGCGCCGACGCCGATGACGGTCCAGGTCTGCGCCGCCTCGCCCTGGCCGCCGAGCAGCAGCGCGACCATGCTGCCCGCACCCACCATCTGCGCCACCAGATACAGAACGGACACGGTGACCGAGGAAGTTCCCGCCGCGATCCGCACGGGGCGTTCGCTCATCCGCGCGGCCACCACGTCGGCGAGGGTGAACCGGCCGCAGTTGCGGACCAGTTCGGCGACCAGGAAGAGAACGACCAGCCAGGCCACGAGGAAGCCCACGGAGTACAGCAGTCCGTCGTAGCCGTAGAGCGCGATGAGTCCGGAGATGCCGAGGAAGGAGGCGGCCGACATGTAGTCACCGGCGATGGCAAAACCATTCTCCATCGGCGAGAAGAGCCGCCCGCCGGCGTAGAACTCCTCCGCCGAACCGTGCCGGTGGCGGCTCACCCAGGTCGTGATCGCCAGTGTGACGGCGACGAACGCGCTGAACAGCAGGAGCGCCAGGGTCTGGTGATCCCCCGTCACGAGATGCCGCCCCTGATGCCACGGGTCAGCTCCTGGGTGTCCCAGCGCAGTTCGAGCGCGGCACGGTCGCGGCGCAGGCGCGCGTGCCGGGAGTAGGCCCAGGTGAGCAGGAACGTGGTGAGGAACTGCCCGAGCCCGGCGAGCATCGCCACGTTCACCGCGCCGACCACGGGTTGGGCCATCAGCCCCGGCGCGGTGGTGGCGGTCACGACATAGCCGACGTACCAGGCCAGAAAGCCGATGACGGCCGGTACCACGAACCTCCGGTACTGGCTGCGCACTTCCTGGAAGGCGGCGCTGCGCTGCACCTCCAGGTAGACGTCCGCGGCCGTGGTCCCGTCCGCGCGCTCCGCACGGCCCTGCGGTACGGCGGCGGGGGTGTCGTCCGACTCGCCCCAGCCGGAGGCGAGGGCGTCGTACCAGGGGTCGTCGTACCGCACGCTGCCGGGCGCCTCGACCGGGTCCGACCTGTCGGAACCACCCTCGCGCGCGCGGGAGTGACCGTTGCTTGAGTGCATGCCCAAGGATGGACAGAACGGGAAGATCCCCGACTCTTGTTCCCCTCGCGCTTCACCCCATCAGGTGATGTGTCCCGCAGAGGGCTGCGCGCGACCCTTCGCATACGCGTAGGCCGGGGTGGGGCGTGACCGCGGACCGGCCACTCCCCACCCCGGCCAGGGCTCTACGCGTCGATACGCGAGCGGTCCAAGGTCGCCGCCGAGGAGGAGATGAACTCCTTGCGCGGTGCCACGTCGTTGCCCATCAGCAGGTCGAAGACCTGCTCGGCCGCCTCCAGGTCGGAGAGGTTGATGCGGCGCAGGGTGCGGTGGCGCGGGTCCATCGTGGTCTCGGCCAGCTGGTCGGCGTCCATCTCACCGAGGCCCTTGTAGCGCTGGATCGAGTCCTTGTAGCGGATGCCCTTGCTCTGGAACTCCATGAGCTTGTCGCGCAGTTCGCGGTCCGAGTACGTGTAGACGTACTTGTCCTGCCCCTTCTTGGGCTGGACGATCTCGATCCGGTGCAGCGGCGGTACGGCCGCGAAGACGCGCCCCGCCTCGACCATGGGCCGCATGTAGCGCTGGAACAGCGTCAGCAGCAGACAGCGGATGTGGGAGCCGTCCACATCGGCGTCGGTCATCATGACGATCTTGCCGTAGCGGGCCGCGTCGATGTCGAAGGTCCGGCCCGAGCCCGCTCCTATGACCTGGATGATCGCGCCGCACTCGGCGTTCTTCAGCATGTCGGTCACGGACGACTTCTGGACGTTGAGGATCTTGCCGCGGATCGGCAGCAGCGCCTGGAACTCGGAGTTCCGGGCGAGCTTGGCGGTGCCGAGCGCGGAGTCTCCCTCGACGATGAACAGCTCGCTGCGCTCGACGTCGTCGCTGCGGCAGTCGGCGAGCTTGGCGGGCAGGGAGGACGACTCCAGGGCCGTCTTGCGGCGCTGGGCGTCCTTGTGCTGACGGGCCGCGATGCGCGTGCGGGCGGCGGCGACCGCCTTCTCCATGACGACCCGGGCCTGAGCGGCCGCGTCCCGCTTGGTGGACGTCAGGAACGCCTTGAGCTCCTTGGTGATCACGCTGTTCACGATGCGGCGGGCCGCCGAGGTGCCGAGGACCTCCTTGGTCTGGCCCTCGAACTGCGGTTCGGCCAGGCGCACGGTGACGACGGCGGTGAGGCCCTCCAGGGCGTCGTCCTTGACGATGTCGTCCTCGGCGACGCGCAGCAGCTTCTTGGCGCGCAGGACCTCGTTCATCGCGCTGGTCACGGCCGTCTCGAAGCCCGCGACATGGGTGCCGCCCTTGGGGGTGGCGATGATGTTCACGAACGACTTCAGAGTCGTGTCGTACCCGGTGCCCCAGCGCATGGCGACATCCACGTCGAGCTCGCGGGTGACCTGGGTGGGCGTCATCTGGCCGTGCTCGTCCAGGACGGGGACGGTCTCCTTGAAGGTGCCCTGCCCGGAGAAGCGCAGGACGTCGTTGACCGGCTTGTCGGTGGCCAGGTACTCGCAGAACTCGCTGATGCCGCCGTCGAAGCGGAAGGACTCCTCGCCCTTGCTGCCGTCCTGGCCGAGGCCGAGCTCGTCGCGGACGACGATGGTCAGGCCAGGTACCAGGAAGGCCGTCTGTCGGGCGCGCTGGTGCAGGTGCTCCAGGGAGAGCTTGGCGTCCTTGAGGAAGATCTGACGGTCGGCCCAGTAGCGCACGCGCGTGCCGGTGCGCGTCTTGGGGATCTTCTTGGTCTTGCGCAGTCCGCCCTTGGCCTCGAACCTGGCGTCGGCCCCCTCGCCGGCGAAGGCTCCGGGGACGCCGCGCCGGAAGCTGATGGCGTGGGTGTGGCCGTTGCGGTCCACCTCGACATCGAGCCGGGCGGACAGGGCGTTCACCACGGAGGCGCCGACGCCGTGCAGGCCGCCGGAGGCGGCGTAGGAGCCGCCGCCGAACTTGCCGCCGGCGTGCAGCTTGGTCATGACGACCTCGATGCCGGACAAGCCGGTCTTGGGCTCGACGTCGACGGGGATGCCCCGGCCGTTGTCCCGGACCTCGACCGAGCCGTCGTCGTGGAGGACGACATCGATGTGGTCGCAGTACCCCCCGAGGGCCTCGTCCACGGAGTTGTCGATGATCTCCCAGAGGCAGTGCATCAGGCCGCGGCTGTCGGTCGACCCGATGTACATGCCCGGGCGCTTGCGCACGGCCTCAAGGCCCTCAAGGACGAGCAGGTGCCGCGCGGTGTAGTTGGAACCGTCCCGGTCTGCTCCTGCCAGCAGCGCTGTGGACGGCACGGACGTCTCGGCGGTCACGCGGTTCGCTCCTCGCTGAATTTCAGATGGTGCCCTTGTGGGTAAGGGCGCGGCTTCGGTTGCCGCTCAGAGGGTACCGAGGCCTGGTAGAGCCGATGTAACGCCACCCTCGTCTGTGGGCAGACTAGTCCAGAGTCGCATACATGTTCGATCCCTCGATGGGGTGAAGTACATATCACGTTCCCTTCCAGGCATGAACCATTTAGGCTCCGGGCACGTCCTCATGAACAAACCGGCAATCCAGCCGGGAGGACCGACACTGACCGACAGCGCGAACCCGTACGACACACAGACACGCAATACGGCACATTCGCCGCCAACCGGCAGCAGCCAGCCGCTGGAAAGATTTTTTCAAGGAAAAGCCCCGAGCGGGAACGTTTTCCGACTGGTTGGATGTTGACCCTGGTACGACAGCTCGTCGAGCTAGAGAAGAGGCGACGTGACTACTGTTCTGACCCCCGCGAGCCCGCTGACGGCCGCCGACCGCTGCGACCGTTGCGGCGCTCAGGCTTACGTGCGCGTCGTCCTGCTGAGCGGCGGAGAACTGCTCTTCTGCGCCCACCACGGCCGCAAGTTCGAGCCGGGACTCAAGAAGATCGCCGCTGAGATACAGGACGAGACGGAGCGACTGACGGCCGCTCCCGCCACCGCCTCCGAAGAAGAGCGCTGACAACTCGCGTCCACGACGAGCCAGCTCCAGGCATTAGGCCGGCGTAAGGGCGGCTGCCCCTGTTCCTTCAGGGGCAGCCGCCCTTACGCGTGGCCGAGCCGCGCAGACTCGCTCAGGAGGCCGTACGCGGCCCTCGCGCGGCGCTGACGTCCCAGCGCAGGGTCTTCAGGGCGTCGGACACACGCGTGTACACCCCCGGGCTCCCGGGGCGGCCGCAGCCGCTCCCCCAGGACACCAGCCCGACCAGCCGCCCCTGGGCGACCAGCGGCCCTCCGCTGTCCCCCTGACAGGCGTCCCGGCCGCCCAGCACCTCTCCGGCGCACAGCATGCTGTCGGCGAGGTAGGAGCCGTCCCCGCCGCCGGGATACGCCCGCTCGCACAAGCTGTCGGACAGCACCTGCACGCGTGCCGCCCGCAGACCGGACGCGTAGTCGCCACTGCCGGTCATATCGCCCCACCCGTAGACCACGGCCGGCGTGCCCGGCCTGTACGCCGTATCCCCGGCCGCCGCCATCCCGATCACCGACCCCTGGGGCAGCGGCTTGTCGAGGGTGAGCACGGCGAAGTCCCCGGCGTTGGTGGCGTCGTCGTATCCCGGATTCACCCAGGTCTCCCGTACGCCGATCTCCTGGCCCTCGTCCGAGCGCAGATCCGTGCGGCCCGCGACGACGCTGAGGTCCTCCAGTTGGTCCGGCGGTGCCCCGAGGACGTCCTCGCGCAGACAGTGGGCCGCGGTGAGCACAGTGGACGGGCCGACGGCGACGCCGCCGCAGAACTGCCCCGAGCGCGTACCTCCGAACCGGTCACGGCTGGACAGCGCCACCGTCCAGGGGCTGTCGGACACATCGACCGGGAACCCGCCGACGACGACGCTGTCGGCGGCCGCCGGCGCGGCGGACGCGAGTGGTATGACGGCCGCGGCGGCAGCCAGGACCAACGGCCCGGCCAGCGCCCGGACAAGGGGACGACGCATGCGCGCTCCTCACTCAGGGGTGGTCATGAGACACCCAGAGTGATCCACCCGGCCGCGCCCCGCACCCGCGCGGGCACCCGAAAGGCCCGGCTCCCGCTCGGGGAACCGGGCCTTCGACGCCGTACGACCGCGACCTAGTCGAGGTAGTCGCGCAGTATGGACGTGTGAGCGCTGCGCTTGACCTGCATAGATGCAGGTGACGGACGAGCGTGACGGTTGAAATATTTTGGATTGAGCTGCTGATGAACAGCTTGGCTCCCGTGATGGCCAGTGTATGAGGGCGGCGGCCAGCACCGGCCGGACGCATTATGGATGCAGAAGCAGGGGGGCCATCCGCGAAGAAGATCGTCATCATGCACAAGACCGCGAGCATCGCAGTCGTGGTGGCCCTCGTCCTCGGCGGTGCCGCCGCTTGCGGGGACGGTGACACCGTCAGCGAGACCTCGCCGACCAGCCCGCCGCCCGGCATCACGTCGCCCAGCACGCCGCAGGAGGCGACGACACCGCAGTCACCGTCACCGCAGACGCCGCGTGAGTTGAAGATGGGGCAGACCATCTCCGTCACGACCGAGGACGGGCCTGCCGAGATCACCCTGCTGGCCGTCCACAACTCCACCGCGATCGGCGACGACAAGGCGGACGCCGGACAGCAGTACGTCGTCTACTCGATGCAGGTCAAGAACCTCGGCACGAACGAGTGGGACACCTACTGGCTAAGCAACCCGCGCTGGTCCGGCGCCAACGGGGAAGCCGACAGCCCTGTCTTCGTGGTCGGCCCCGAGGACCCCAAGCTGATCCCGTACGACCCGTTCACCAGCACGCCCGCCCCGCGCCCTGGCGAGCACATCAAGGCGACGGAAGTACTGGGGGTCCCCAATACTCCCGGGACGCTGCAGTTCGAGGAAGGCACCGCCCAGTTCAACATCATCATCAAGTAATGGAGGGGCCGGGGTGGCAAGCAAAGCCCGCTGACTCACAGTTGCCGCCTCCGGCTGAGCCGGTAGATGCCGTACGTGACCCCAAGGATGACGTCCACGGCCGCCCACAAGCCGATGATCAGGCCGACACCGATCGCGGTTCCGACGTCTCCCGCATCCCGGCACAGCTCAAGCGCATCGCCCGTCAGCCCTTCACAGGAAGGGTCGTCGTTAGCTGCGATTACGCCCGTGATGATCCAGATCAAGAACAGTACCTGCACGCCAAGGAAGATCCACAAAAAGACCCTTCGCCTCGGCTTCTTCGCCTCGGCATCCGGTGTGGGGCGTGGCGGACCCTGCTCAGGGGGGCGCGGTCCCCACTGCGGGTTTGGAGTGCCGGTCATCATCAGCCCCTCCTCGACAAGCGAGGCAGGCACCTCCGTTTTTCAGTGCACAACCAACATTACGCTCGGCGGTCTGCCCTACTCGACGGCTTCAGCTGGAGCCCTCATAGCCTCGGCCATCTTCTCGGCCGCGTCCGCGCGGACCATGCCGATGTGGACGTACGGCGACCCCTTGTGGGTGACCATCGGGCGCACCGAGCCCCATACACGCTCGGGTAGCCCGAGAGCGGCCAGAGCCGCCCGGACCGCTTCCGCCGCCTCCGTGGCCTCCTTGCGGCCAGCGCGGTACGTGTCCATGTCCATCGTCATCAGTGCCCGTCCCCGGCGTGGTCACGGACCCGAGTGGCGTGCTTCGCGGCCTGCGTGATGTCTCCGAGTTCCTTGGCCTCATTGAGCCGCTGCCATTCGGACTGGCAGGTCGCGCAGTCCCTCACGGGGGCGCAGTCGAGCAGCCACTCAGTCAGACCGACCGGCAGTACAACCGGTGGTTCCTGCGTCGTCTTGTGCTTCGTGGCCATGGATGCTCCCCGACTCAGCTGTTGCGCGTGTTGAGCACGCTAGGAACAGCCGGGAGCCGGTCTCAATGCATGTTCACGAATGTTCAGAGCGATGTACTTCCCCTGGCCGACGCGTACTTGGCCCTCTTGACGCCGTCACCATGGCGGGCAACAGTGGCGAACATTCGTGTACGCCGAAGGAGTTGGAGAGGGCCATGCCACTACAGTTCATCGGGATCGATCCGAACACCGGAGAGGGCGAGAGTCCTACCGTGTGGGCCGACCAGGAACGACAGGAACTCGTCTTCCAGGGGTGGAAGGCCGGTCCAGAACTTGAAGCCGAGTGTGCGGCGTTCGAGGTACCCGGCCACGCGAAGGGCATCCCGGAGCACGAGGCCGTGATCCGTATCCCGGCCAGGATGGTGCACATCATCAGGGAGGCATGCGATGCCATCGAGCGTCCCCACGTGGGATGAGCTGCTCAGCTCCGCCCAACGGTCGGCTGTGCACTGGGAGATGAGAGACAGCTACGCGGTCGACTACGAGACGGGGCCCTTCGCCGACTGGCGAGCCGGCGTCCGCCTCGATCCGGAGGACCGCGAGTCCTGGTGGCGGCCGTGGCACTCCCTGATCGCCGAGACGGTCGCGAAGGGCGTCGTCGTACGGCGCGTCCGCATCGTCTCGGAGCCCGTTTCCGAGTACACGCGCTTCCTCTACGACGGGACGTTCAAGAACATCATCGCCGGGGAGCAGGTGCGGTGGCTCCCGCGCCGACAGGCCTCGGACATCGCATTGCCCGGCAACGACGGGTGGCTGATCGACGGCCGCCTCATCCGGTGGAACCACTTCACCGGAGACGGCGCTTCGGCGGGCGGCGAGATCAGCGAGGACCCGGCGGCGGCGAAACTGTGCGCCGACGCCTTCGAGGCGGCCTGGGCGCGGGCCACCCCGCACGAGAACTACAAGATCAGCTAGCGTAAAGGCAGACCGGCCAGCTCATGCCCATCTCTCCGTCATCCGCTGCTCAGGCCGCGCGTGAAGGTGTTGCTCAACGGTTGCGGGAACTTCGCTCCGAGGCGGGGATCACGGGCAGCGAGCTGGCCGCGCGCTGCGGGTGGACACACCCGAAGACCTCCCGGATCGAGAACGCGAGGACGCCCCCGTCGCCCGAGGACATCCGTCGGTGGTGCGAAGCGTGCGGCGCGGCCGACCAGGCGGCGGACATCATCGCCCAGTCGCACAACGCCGAAGCCATGTACGTGGAATGGCGGCGCAAGCTGCGGACCGGGCTCAAGCAACTCCAGCACAGCTACGTTCCGCTGTTCCAGGCGACCAGCGTCTTCCGCATCTACTCCGCCACCCTGGTGCCCGGCCTGTTGCAGACCGAGGGCTACGCGACCGGGCTGATGACGGCGATCACCGACTTCCGTGAGATCCCTAACGATGTCACCGAGGCGGTCACCGCCCGCCTTGAGCGCTCCCGCGTCATACACGAGCCGGGGCGGCGGTTCGTCATGGTCGTCGAGGAGTCCGCCCTCTACCACCAGGTCGCTGACGCCGAGGCGATGGCCGCCCAGCAGGGCTATCTCCTGACCGCCGGAGCCCTTCCCGCCGTCTCCTTGGGCGTGATCCCGAAGGCGACACCGGCGCGGCCTGTCTGGCCCATGGAAACATTTCACGTGTACGACGACGCCCTCGTGTCGGTCGAGCTGCTGTCGGCCCGCGTCACGGTCACCCAGCCCAGCGACATCGCCCTCTACCTGAAGGCGTTCGAGCAGCTGCGGGGTCTGGCCGTCTACGGCGCGGAGGCACGCACGCTAATCGTCAAGGCCATCGAGACGCTGTAGCTAGGGCGACCAATTTCGAGGCGCCCGGCGCCTGATCTTCGGTTAGACATTACCGCCCGGTAGATGCAAATCCGGATATAGCGTTCTCAATATGAACAACAGGAACCGTTTCCTGGCTGTACTGGCAATAGGCGTCGCCCTCGTCGTTCTCGTCCAGGTCGTCGCGGCTACGGGTAACGCGGCGGCCCAGAACATCGCGCTTCTCGTGTGGCTGGTGGCGCTGCCGATCCTCGCCTTCATCGGCATCCGGGCGGTCATCGCCCTCAACCGCGGCAAGCAGCCGCCCACGCGCTGGAAGCGTTGACCAACATCACAGTGAAGATCATTCTCGGCCAGGGCGAGACCCCGAGAGAGACGGCTCGACGGGCGGGGTGGATGCGGCCCGATTTCGATTTAGGCCGTCGACCCACCCCCCACCTCCCCCTCCTGCGCCACATGGACGGGGTCACTCGCAAAGCCGGGCGGCCTCGTAAGGGCGAATTCGAGGGGCGCAAGCCGCCTCCCAGAAAGCCCGCGTCACGGGTGACGACGGTGCCGGGTAGCGACGGCAAGGGGGCGAGCGGCTGCTGCCACAGGCGCCGACGCCGTTGCACGTCCGGGACGCCGATGCCGGGAGTGGTGCCGGGTTAACCGGGGGTCGCCGCCCCTCTCTGCTGAGAGGCGAGCCGCCGCGCGGGCGCGGGAGGACGCGAGCGCCAGGCGGAGGAAGTACGACCGCCGGGCGTGGTAGGCGCGGCGTGCGCGCTCTTCGGGGCTGAGGGTGCCGTCCGGGTCGACTTCGCGCTCGAAGCGCTCCAGGGCCGCCTTGCGTGCGGGCGCGGTGATGTCGCGGGGATCCTCGCGGGACAGGCGCGCGTTGGCGGCGACCTGGGCGCGCAGACGACGCTGTTCAGGGGTCAGGCTCATGCAGGGCTCTCCCTGATAAAGGAGTGCCCGCCGTATCGGTTACAGGCGGGCTCTACGCCCTGCGGTGGAATTCTTCGTCATCCGGCACATGAGGGACATACTACACAATGGCTCAGCGCTTATCGGACCGGTCCGTGATGATCAGAAGTCGCCCAGGTTGAGCCGACGGGACTCCTCGGCCGCACGCCGCTCGGACGTCGCACGGGTGTACCGGTCGATCATGTCGCGACGCGACCATCCCGCCACGGCCATCAACCCGCCCTCGGAGCCTCCCCGGGCAAGCCACCGCCCGGCAGCCGTGTGTCGGAGAACATGGGGGTGGAAGTCGGGAATCCCCGCCGCGTCGGCGCGCCCCTTCAGTGCGCTGTACAACGCCTGATAGCTGAAGCCCTTGCTCCTGTCGCCCAGCCACAGGTCCGGGAGCGCGGCCAACCGGTGGGTCTTACGGGCCCGCAGGTAGCGGTCGATGGCCCGGCCGGTCTGTGCACCGAAGGGCACGGTGCGACTCTTGCCGCCCTTGCCGCGCCTGACGACCGCCATGCCCGCCTTGAGATCCACATCCCCGACCTTCATGGCCACGACCTCACCTGCCCGGGCGCCGGTCTCGATCATCAGTCGGATGATCGCCTCGTCGCGGCGGTCACGGAAGTCCTTCCCGGAGCACGCCTTGATCAGCAGCCGACACTGGTCATCGTCGAGTTCCTGCACCACCTTGTGGTCGAGCTGGGGCGGCTTGAGGTTCGCCAACTGGTCGGCGTCGATTTCGCCCTCCTCGGCCAGCCAGGCGGAGAAGCGACGTACGGCCAGCTGCCGGGACCGCGCCGTGGCCGCCTCCGCGCCCCCGTCCAGCAGGGAGGAGACGAAGGCATTCACAGTCGGCCGGTCGAGGACCGTCGGACTGTCCACCGCCTCACACCATCGCAGGAAAGCTCTGACGCCGTCGCCGTAGGTCTTCCGCGTCTGCGCACTCTTCCTCTCCGCAGAAAGGTGAAGCAGCCAGGAGTCCAGAAGGGGGCTATGTCCGGGTTTGTGGTCATGCTGCAAGCATATGCCAGAGCGTCGTGATATCTGGGCTAGCAGCGTTGTGCTCACACGCAAAAGCGCCCCTGACCCGAGAAATACCAGGTCAGAGGCGCTTACGAGGAATTGACCTAGTCGAGGTAGTCGCGCAGCACCTGCGAACGCGAGGGGTGGCGCAGCTTCGACATGGTCTTGGACTCGATCTGGCGGATGCGCTCACGCGTCACGCCGTACACCTTGCCGATCTCGTCGAGGGTCTTCGGCTGACCGTCGGTGAGACCGAAGCGCATCGAGACGACGCCTGCCTCGCGCTCGGACAGGGTGTCGAGGACGGAGTGCAGCTGCTCCTGCAGGAGCGTGAAGCTGACCGCGTCGGCCGGGACGACGGCCTCGGAGTCCTCGATGAGGTCACCGAACTCGCTGTCGCCGTCCTCGCCCAGCGGGGTGTGCAGGGAGATGGGCTCGCGGCCGTACTTCTGGACCTCGATGACCTTCTCGGGGGTCATGTCGAGTTCCTTGGCCAGCTCCTCCGGGGTGGGCTCGCGGCCCAGGTCCTGGAGCATCTGGCGCTGCACGCGCGCGAGCTTGTTGATGACCTCGACCATGTGCACCGGGATACGGATGGTGCGGGCCTGGTCGGCCATCGCGCGGGTGATCGCCTGACGGATCCACCAGGTGGCGTACGTGGAGAACTTGTAGCCCTTGGTGTAGTCGAATTTCTCGACCGCGCGGATCAGACCGAGGTTGCCCTCCTGGATGAGGTCCAGGAAGAGCATGCCGCGGCCGGTGTAGCGCTTGGCCAGGGAGACCACCAGACGGAGGTTGGCCTCCAGGAGGTGGTTCTTGGCGCGGCGGCCGTCCTCGGCGATGATCTCCAGCTCGCGCTTGAGCTTGGGGGCGAGCTTGTCGGCGTTGGCCAGCTTGTCCTCGGCGAACAGACCGGCCTCGATGCGCTTGGCGAGCTCGACCTCCTGCTCGGCGTTGAGCAGCGGGACCTTGCCGATCTGCTTGAGGTAGTCCTTGACCGGGTCGGCGGTGGCACCGGCGGCGGCGACCTGCTGGGCGGGCGCGTCGTCCTCGTCCTCGTCGGAGAGCACGAAGCCGGCGCTCTCGGCGCCCTCGGGCTCCTCGCCGGGCTTGGCCGCCTCTTCGAGGACCTCGTCCTCGACGACCTCGGCGTCGTCCTTCTTGGCGGTGGTCTTCTTGGCCGCCGTCTTCTTGGCGACGGTCTTCTTCGCGGCCGCCTTCTTGGCGGTCGTCGTCTTCTTGGCAGCGGCCTTCTTCGCGGGCGCCTCGTCCTCGACGGCCGCGTCGGCGGCAGGTGCCTCAGGCGTGGCGGTGGCGATGGCCTTCTTGGTGGTCACCGTCTTCGCTGCGACCGTCTTGGTGGCGGTGCGCTTGGCCGGACTCTTCGCTGCGACGCTCTTTCGGGTGCGCTTGGGCTCCGCGGCACTGACCATCAGCGTCACACCCTCTTCCTCGAGGATCTGGTTGAGGCTGCGCAGTACGTTCTTCCACTGAGTGGCCGGAATCTGGTCAGCTTCGAAGGCCCGACGCACGTCATCGCCGGCGATCTGCCCCTCAGCCTTTCCCCGCTCAATGAGCGCCATGACAGAGACGGACTCGGCGATCTCCGGCGGGAGCGTACGGGATGTGCTGGCCGACACGAACAACCTCTCGGAACGTTGGAAAACGGCTTCCGGCCCCGTCCACAGTGGACAGGAGCCGACCACCGGCCTGGGGATGGGCCGACGGTGCGGGCGGGGGCCGGGAAGATGCACAGCGCCTTGTATGGCGTCCGTATTCCCTCCGCGGCTGTCACCTCTTAGGTCATCGCGCTGTTCCCACGAGCGTTACGCCCAATCTGCGTGGCCCGAGTCACACCCCGTAAGCGCTCAAAAACGGTCAGACACGGACAGAAGAGGTCAGTCGGGTGTTCCGTCCCGGGTTGTGCCGCCCATGCCGCCGCCTCGCCGCGCCGTCGGACCCCACAGGATCACCCGGATCCTGTGGGGTCCGACGGGAGGCGGTTCGCCGGCCGGGCGATGCCACAGGAGGGGGGTGACATCCCCGGCCGCGCCGCCCGTGGGGCGCGGTCAGTGCTCGCGCGGGGCGGGCACCACGCGCTCCACCTCTGGGTGGACGGTGAGAAGCTGCCGCATCGCCGCCTCCGCGCCCGGGCCGTCACCGGCGGCGAGGGCGTCGACGATCCGGGCGTGGTGCGCGAGCGACGACTCGTTCGGCCGGTCACAGCCCGTGACCGGACCTCCGGAGACCTGGAGCGCGGCCGACACGATCCCGGAGAGGTGCTCCAGCATGCGGTTGCCGGCGACCTGGATGAGCAGGGAGTGGAACTCGGCGTCGGCGCGGGAGAAGGTGAGGGCGTCACCCTGCCCCATGGCATGGCCCATGATCTCGACCATGTCACCCAGCCGCTGCTGGATGTCCTCACGGCCGTGCCCGGCGGCGAGGCGCGCGGCGAGCGGTTCGATCGTCCAGCGCAGTTCGCTCAGCTCACGCCGCTGGTCGTCGCGCTGCGGCCCGAAGGCCCGCCACTCGATGATGTCCGGGTCGAGGAGATTCCAGTCACTGACGGGACGCACGCGCGTGCCGACGTTCGGCCGGGCACTGACCAGGCCCTTGGCCTCCAGGACACGGAGCGACTCACGGACGACGGTGCGGGAGACCTCGAAACGCTGGCCGATCTCCTCGGGAACCAGCGGGCGGTCGGCACCCAGGTCGCCGGAAACGATCATCTGGCCGAGCTGCTGGACGAGTTGGCCGTGCAGGCCGCGTCCGCGGCTGCCCGCGGCGCGTCGGCCCACACGGCCCAGCTCCGGGTCCCCACCCTCCCAGGAGCGGGCTCCGACGCGGTCGGCGACAGTGGCCTCGGCGTAGGGGTAGCGGTCGAGTTCGCCCGGGCCGGCGAGACCGGAGTCGGCGGCGCGGGCGGCGGTCATCATGGTGTGCGCAAGGGTACTCACGGATCCTTTGTCGGCGCCCTCTCCAACTCCCTTGAGGTCTTTGGTGAAAAGCACACGAAAGGGT
The DNA here is from genome assembly GCF_032436805.1 of Streptomyces sp. P17. Classification (NCBI taxonomy): domain Bacteria; kingdom Bacillati; phylum Actinomycetota; class Actinomycetes; order Kitasatosporales; family Streptomycetaceae; genus Streptomyces; species Streptomyces sp. P17. Next base: position 128,645 of record NZ_JAVRBF010000002.1, read on the forward strand.
GATCGCTCACCCCGTCGCAATTGACGCCTTATCGGAAAGAAATGGGCTTTCCACGGGGAGTTGTGGGCAACGCAGGCACGGGAGGCAGAGAGACGGTCGTCATCGGGCCCTTCCGCGCAGGGTCGTGAGCAGATATGCGCACAGCAGTGCGGTGAGCGACAACATCAGCGCACCGCCCACGGGTTGGGCGACCACACGCGCGGCGGCCGCCAGATACCGCTCACCCCCGAAGGGCCACTGCATCAGCAGCACCTCCCTGACCCGCAACGGAAATCCGGCCGCCGACCGCACACCGGGCCCCTCCAGCACCTTGCGCATCAGAGGTACGACGAGAAGGGGCACCGCGACCACCGCGGCGAGCCCGGCACTGGTGGAACGGAACACCCCGGCGGCCAGCACACCGGCCCAGGCACACCCGACCATCAGCCCGATCCAACTCGCGCTCAACGAAAGCCACTCCGCGGGAACCTCCGCGAGCTCCCGTCCGTATACGAGATACAGCACCTCGGCGTCACACCCCACCGTCAGAACGGCCAGCGACAGCGCGATGACCCCGGAGACGAGGAGCTTTGCGGCGAGCAGCCCCAGCCTGCGGGGCACCGTGCCGCGGTCCGCCGCCAGCGCGGGGTGGCGGAACTCGTCCCCGAAGGCCAGCGCGCCGAGCAGCCCCGCGCCGAGTGCCGCGGGCGGCAGCGGCAGCTCCCGCGGCCAGGCGGCCAGCAGCCGCGCCTGCGGGGTGTGCCCGATGCGGGCGAGCACCAGCGCGGTGAGCGCGGACACGACGAGCACCGCGGCCGCGGTGAGGAACCCGGTGCCGACACCCGCGGCGCGGCGGAGTTCGTAGCGGAGGGGGCGGAGGGGGCTGGGGGCGGGGCGGACGGAGATGGGGGGTGGGAGGGAGGGGAGGGGGGAGGGGGCCCCCGGAATCTTCTCGGTGTGACCGGCGTCCTGCGCCTCGCCGGGCCTCTCCGTCACCTCCGCCTGCCCGTCCTCCCTCGCCGCTGCCCTCGGCCCCATGTCCCCGATCTCGTCCGCGAGTTGGTGTACGAGGACGTCGTGGCGGAAGGCGAGTTCGCCGATGTCGGCGCAGGTACTGCCGTACACCGAGAGGCGGTTGGCGCCCTCTCGGACGATCTCCACCGAGCGCTGTGCCGTGCGGGCGTCCTTGGCGAGGAGGGCGGCGAGGCGGGCTGCGTGAGGGGTGCGGACAGCGACGCGGGGGCGCAGGCGGGTGCGGGAGAAGTCCGCGGCGTCCTGGTCGGCGACGAGCCGGCCCTGGTCCAGGGTGATGACTCGGTCGGCGGTGCGTGCGGCTTCCTTGGGGTCCGCGGTGGTGAGCAGGACGGTGCCGCCCTGGGTCGCGTGGGCGCGCAGTACGCCGTACAGCCAGCGGCTCTCGCGGGTGGAGAGTCCGTCGGCGGGGTCGTCGAGCACGAGGGTGTGGGGGTCGGCGAGCAGGGCGCAGGCCAGGCCCAGGCGGCGGTCCATGCCGCGGGAGAGGGTGCCGAGTCGTTCGTCGCGCAGGCTGACTAGGCCGACGACTTCGAGGACTTCGTCGGCGCGGCGGACGGGGACGCCCGCGGCGGCGCAGAGCATGCGCAGGTGGCCGCGGACCGTGCGGGCGGGGTGGCCCGGGACATCGCCGAGGAGTACGCCGACCTCGCGTGAGGGGTGGGCGATCCGGTGCAGGGGGCGGCCTCTGAAGTAGGTGAGCCCACGGCCCTGTTGGAGTTCGAGCATGAGTCTGAGCGCCGTCGTCTTGCCCGCTCCGGGTGGACCGAGCAACGCGGTGACATGGCCCGCGTGTGCCTCGAAGGAGACGTCGTCGACGGCGGGCGGAAGCTCCTTGCGGGGGTCGCTGGTCAGTCCGAAGGCCTGGATCACCTGAAGCAAGATAGCGCGCTATGTCCGGTTTTCCGGGCACCGCAAGGCCCGCTCCACGGGCGGCAGTCGGTGCGCTCGGATCCTTGTTCGCCGTTCGCGCGCGGGCCCGGTCGGCTGCGGGTTCCCGGCGCTCGTCTCAGACCTCGGGGCGCAGCATCGGGGGGTTGAGGAGGGTGGCGCCGCCAGCCCGGAAGAGCTGGGCAGGGCGTCCGCCCTGGCGGGTGGTGGTGCCGCCGGTGGGGACGAGGAAGCCGGGGGTGCCGGTCACCTTGCGGTGGAAGTTGCGCGGGTCGAGGGCCACGCCCCAGACGGCTTCGTAGACGCGGCGCAGCTCGCCGACGGTGAATTCGGTGGGGCAGAACGCTGTGGCCAGCGAGGAGTACTCGATCTTGGAGCGGGCGCGTTCCACGCCGTCGGCCAGGATCTGGGCGTGGTCGAAGGCCAGGGGGGCGACGGGTTCGCCGTCGCGGCCGTAGCCGCCCTGCTGGAGCAGTTCCTCGACCGGTGCCCAGCGGGCGTTGCTGGCGTCGCCGCCCGCGCGTGGGGCGGGCAGGTCGGGGGCGAGTGCGAGGTGGGCGACGCTGACGACGCGCATGCGCGGGTCCCGCTTGGGGTCGCCGTAGGTGGCGAGCTGCTCCAGGTGGGCGCCGTTGTCCTGGACGGGTACGGCGGGATCGTGGGCCCGCATGCCGGTTTCCTCGGCCAGTTCGCGGGCCGCTGCCTGGGCCAGGTCCTCGTCGGCCCTGACGAATCCGCCGGGCAGGGCCCAGCGTCCCTGGAACGGCGGTTCGCCCCTGCGTACCGCCAGCGCGCACAGGGCATGGCGGCGCACGGTCAGCACGACCAGGTCCACGGTGACGGCGAAGGGCGGAAAGGCTGACGGGTCGTAGGGCATGCGGCGATCATAGTCGTCTTCCTGACGATAAACACTCCCTTCGCGGGTCGCTTCGACCGTTGATCGAGTTAGGTGCGTGGTGGGTCGTCTGTCTGTCGTTCGGTGGTCCGTCGGCTGATCGAGTCCGTCCCTGACCGGTCTTCCGGCCGCTGTTCGGTGGCCTGTCCGGTGGGATCACACTCCCAGTTGCAGGCCGTCGGCGGCCTCCTCGACCATGGCGAGGCCGAGTCGGCCCACCCGTACGGAGAAGGGGGCGCCCGCGACTCTCAGGCCGGTGAGGACGATCTCCCCGAGGGGTGCGCCGGCCGCGGGGCGGAGGGTGACGGTGCCCGCGGGGGCGTCGGGGCGGATGCCGGCGAGGGTGGTCAGCAGCAGGACGCCGGCCGCTGCGGCGGTGGCGGCGGGGCGGCAGGCCGCCGGGTGCGGGAGGGGCGCGCTGCCGTCGGTGCGCTGCTGTCCGCCGTACATCTCCGGCAGCCGGTGGCCGAAGGCCTCGGCGGCTGCGATGGCGCCGCGCAGCAGCCCGTTCGCCTCCTTCTCGTAGCCGGCGGCGATCAGTCCCGCCACGGCGACGGCCGTCTCGTGGGTGCGTACGGCGCCGCTGCGGTGGCCGAACGGGTTGAACCCCGCCTCCTTCGCGCCCAGTCCGCGCAGGCCCCAGCCGGAGTCCATCGCCGGGCCGCCGAGGAGTCGGGCGAGTTGCTCGGTCTGCACCTTGTCGAGCAGGGCGGGCGCCGGTTGGCCGGCGCCGAGGAAGCCGGTGTCGAGGAGGTGAGCGGTGGCCGCGCCCAGGTGCGGTACGAGCCGCCCGTCCGGGGTCCGGGCCGCCGCGGGTCGGCCGCCGCCGCGGTCGTCGATCCAGAAGTCCCGCTGGAACGCGGTCCGCAGGTTCCTCGCCCACTGCCGCAGCACGGCCCCGCGCGGTCTGTCGAAGGCGTCGAGGAGTTCGGCGCCGAGCAGCGCCGCGCGGTGGGCGTGTGCCTGCGTTTCGCAGCGCTGCGGGCCGCCGGGGTGGGGGTCGCAGAGGTATGTGTCGTCGCCCACGGTCGTCCGCAGCCAGGTCAGGCAGTTCTCGGCGGCCGGGAGCAATTCCTCCGTCTCCTTCTCCGGGAGCCCCCAGCGGCGGGCTTCGGCGAGGAGCGTCGGGAAGAGCAGGGTGGCTTCCGTGGCCGTGCAGCTCGGTGGCAGATGGGTGCCCGCGTCCCGGCGCGGCGCCGGGATCATGCCGGACCGCGGGCCGGGTCCGGTGAGCTGGGTGCGGGCCAGGGTGCGCAGGGTGCCGGCGGCGAGCCGGGTGCCGAGGGGCAGCGTCATCCGGGCGGCGGCCAGCGCTTCGGCAGGTGCCAGCCCGCATCGCCAGGGTGCTCCGGCGGCGAGGTGGATGTCGGTGGGGTGGGCGGGGTCGCGCAGCAGCAGGGCCTGGAGGTCTTCGACGCAGGTGTGCAGCAGTGGCTGGACACCGGGGTGGTCGCCGGCGGCGCGGGCGGGGGCCAGCGGGGTCGTCGCCGAGGTCCGGCCCACGGACCGGACGGGTCCCGCTGCGTCGGGCCGTACCCGCAGCTCCAGGCTGGCGCTGCCGCCGGGGGGCAGCGCGAACTCCCAGCGCAGCAGGCCCGCGGAGGCGAGCGCGTCGGTGGGCGGGGGGTCGGCGGTGACGGCCGAGTTCCCCGAGGCGCAGGTCCAGCGCAGGCCGGAGTCGTGGACGCTGGCGGGCAGTTCGGGGCCGGTTCTGCCGGACGCGATGGCGCTCAGGTCGGCGAGGTCTGTGCCGAGCGCGACCTCGACCGGCAGACGAAGGGGGCGCGGGGCGGAGCTGTGGAGGGTGATCCGCTCGGTGCCGTCCGCGTGGCGCACGCGCTCGACGACGATGTCCGGGTCAGGGCCCGCGTCCGGGGAGGCGCGGAGGGTGCCGACGAAGCGAGCTCGGTCCGCCGCGGTCATCCCGGCGTGCACGGGCAGGGGTTCGCGTCCGGCGACGCGCACCTGGCATCGGGAGAGCACGCGGCGGCCGCCTCGGTAGAAGCCCTCAAGGCCTCGTCCGGTCAGCTGGCCTTCGTCTGTGGAAATGGCGAGGCCTGGGAGGGCGACGCAGATCAGGGCGGTGTGGGCGGGGGGCAGGTCGGTGGGACGGCGGGGCTGTGAGGGTGGGAGGGGGACCGTCTTTCGGGGGTCGCCTCCGGCCCCGCCGGCCGTGGGGGGCGGGGGTGGGAGGGGGGCTGTCATTCGGGGGTCGCCTGCGGCCACGCCGGCCTCGGGGGGCGGGGGTAGGAGGGGGGCTGTCATTCGGGGGTCGCCTCCGGCCCCGCCGGCCTCGGGGGGCGGGGGCCCGTCGCGGCCCGGTCCGAAGGGTGGTTTGGGTCGGGCGGCGGGCGGGCGGTTGTGGTCGGCGGCGGAGGGCGGAGTCGGCTGGTGCATGGGGCGGCTTCCTCTGCGCTCTGTGCGCCTGGGGCGTGTTCGGCGCCGGGTGGGGGGTCCGGGGGTACCTGGGCAGGTCGGCGGCTCGGCCCGTCCAGGCGTTCCGCCACTCAGGTGAACGGGGCGACGCTCCTCGGGGTCACGCCCGGGTGCGGCCGAACGGGGTCGGCCGGAATGCGGGTCGCGCTCGGTCACGAGTCCCCCCGGTGCCCGTGTTCCTCCCCTCCTGACAGAAGCCGCGCCGCCTGCCCGGGCGCGCGGGGGCCTGAGCCTTCGCGTAGAACCCGGATGCGGGGTGGCGCACGATCACGACTCCCCCTCGGTTCCGGTGTTCGTCCCCTCCTGACAGGAGCCGCGCCGCCTGCCCTGGGCGCGCGTGGGCCGGGGCCTTCGCGTGGAGCCGGGGTGCGTGCCGCTCACGGGTGTGCGCGGGCGCGGCACCCTCGTTCCGGACTGGCGGTCTGACCTGCCGGCCGGTCGGGGCGACGTGCTGTCGGCTGCGGCGGCAGGCCGGGAACGGTGCCTGCGCGTCGACTCGGCAGTCGTGACCGCGGGCGCCCGGCCGGTGCGCTCCGCGCGCAGGCAGCGGCGGACGGACTCCGGGTCCAGTCCCTCGTTGCAGGCCTGGTGCAGAAGGCGGGCGAAGAGGTAGTCGGGGTCCGCGCCGAGGGCCATGGCGAGTGCCTCGCGGGCTTCCAGTTCGTCGCCCGTGGACCAGGCGACCCAGCCGGCGAGGGTGAGCGGTGCCGCGGCATGCTCGCCGTAGGGGCCGACACAGCGCCGGGCCAGGGCTCGCCACAGGCGCAGGGCGGCTCCGGCCTCGTCACCCTCCATCCACTCGGCGGCGCGGTCGCGGGTCGTACGGTCCTGCAGGCCGAGGATGAGCAGGGCCGCTTCGTCATGGGTGAGCAGTTGGTCGTCGCGGAGGTCCGCGGTGAGCGTTCCGGAGACGGGCGATGCTCCGGCGAGGCGCTGCATGACCTGCCCTGCGAGTTCCAGGGTTTCCTCGGCGACCTCCGCGCGGCTCGTCTCGTCGAGGATGCGTGGGACCAGGGCCATCCCGGCGGTGTCCAGGGCGATCTCCTGTTCCAGGGCGGCCCCGGTCTCCCAGGGGAACAACCGGGCCCGCAGCTCACGTAGGGTGCCGCGGACCTGGAGTCCGGCGTAGGTGGCGGCCGCGGCCAGGACGGAGGTGCCGGGCAGGCCCATCGGGGTGCCGTCGGAGGGGCAACAGCCTTCGTTCCCACAGCAGTACGACCAGAAGCGGCCCTCCGAGATGCACAGGGCCTCGATCACCGGTACGTCGAGGTGGCCGCATTCGATGCGCAGCTTCTGTGCCAGCGGCCGCAGGCGTTCCATGACCTGTCGGCCGGACTCGCCCCGTTCGGGCTCCTTGCAGACGTAGGCCACCATCTGCTGGGGGCGGGTGCCCCGGCGTTCGCTGCCCGCGACCAGGCCCTGGGCCAACTGCCGTGCCGCGGAGGGCCAGTCGTCCGGGTTGGTGGGGATGCCGAGCCGGGCCCGTCCGCCGAAGCGGCCGCGGCCGTCCCGGTCGTGCAGGGCGACCAGGACGATGCTGTCTTCGGGCCGGTATCCGAGCAGATACGGCAGCGCGTCGGCCAACTCGGCCGGGGTCCGCAGCGTGACCTGCTGGTCGCTGCCGTGGCCTTCGTACGCGGTGCAGTCGAGTGGGTCCGTGGAGTGCGTCTCGGGACCCACGATGTCGGCGTTCTCAGGGTTTCCAGCGTTTTCGCCGTGATTCGTCATGCCCTGACGATCTCGCGGATTACGAACCTCCGCTTGAGCCTGTGGATAACTCCGAGCAGGGACATGGCAATTCACCCCTGGCGCGGCGCGCCCTTGGCGTACCGAGCGGCCGGGCGACCGACCGAGCGATCAAGCGATCAGGCGGCCGACCGTCCGGGCGATCGCGCCCTCAGGCGGCGGACCGGCCGGTCGACCGTGCATGCTCAGCCCGCCGCGGCAAGGACCAGCGGAAGAACCTCCCCGCTACCCGCCCGCCGCAACAGACGGGCCGCGACCGCCAGAGTCCAGCCAGAGTCGGTGTAGTCGTCCACGAGCAGCACCGGGCCAGGAGAGCTCGCCAGTGCCTCTGCCAGTTCCCCGGAGACACTGAACGCCCCGGACAGTGCCCTGAGCCGTTGTGCGGAGTTGCTGCGACGTACCGCGTGCGCGCCGCCCGGCCCCGTGCAGGTCAGCGTGCCGAGAAACGGCAGCCGCCCGATGTCCGCGATCCCCTGCGCCAGAGTGCCCACCAACCGTGGGCGCGTCAGGGACGGCACCGCCACGACTCCCACCGGCCGGGCCGGGGCATCCGGCACGCCCGATGCCCAACCGCCCGGAGAGCGCGCCCAGTCGGCGAGCACGGCCACGGCCGCCCGCAGGACTTCGTCGGGGACCGGGCCGTCCGGCGCGTTCCCGGCCAGCAGTGGCCGCAGTCGGTTGCCCCAGCCGATGTCCGAGAGCCGTCCCAGGGCGCGCCCGGTGGAGCACTGCTCCCCGGCGGGGATACGGCCCTTGAGCTCGATGCCCAGGGCGGGCATTCCCGTGGGCCACATCCGGCGTGGCTCGACCTCCACCCCGGGACGGTCGAGTTCCTTGGTCGCCCCCGTCAGCGCCTCCGCCGTAACACTGGAATCGGCCCAGGGGCCCGCGCAGTTGTCACAGCGGCCGCACGGTGTCGCGCCCTCGTCGTCCAGCTGTCGTCGCAGGAACTCCATCCGGCAGCGGGTCGTGCCGACGTAGTCGCGCATGGCCTGTTGTTCGGCGGCCCGCTGGCGCGCGACCCAGGCATAGCGCTCGGTGTCGTACTCCCAGTCGGCTCCCGTGGCGATCCAGCCGCCCTTGACCCGCTTGACCGCGCCGTCGACGTCCAGCACCTTCAGCATGGTCTCCAGCCGGCTGCGCCGTAGGTCCACGGCCGCCTCCAGCGCGGGCACGGACAGTGGCCGTCCGGCGTCTGCGAGGGCCGAGAGGGTCTGGCGGACCTGGGTCTCGGGCGGAAAGGCGGTGTCGGCGAAGTAGCGCCAGATGGCCTCGTCCTCCTTGCCGGGCAGCAGGAGTACGTCGGCGTGGGCGACGCCTCGGCCCGCCCGTCCGACCTGCTGGTAGTAGGCGATCGGCGAGGACGGTGAGCCGAGGTGCACCACGAAGCCCAGGTCCGGCTTGTCGAAGCCCATGCCGAGCGCCGAGGTCGCCACCAGCGCTTTCACCCGGTTCGCCAGCAGGTCTTCCTCGGCCTGGAGCCGGTCGGCGTTCTCCGTGCGGCCCGTGTAGGAGGCCACGGGGAAGCCGCGCTGCCGCAGGAAGGCGGTGGCCTCCTCGGCCGCGGCCACGGTGAGGGCGTAGATGATCCCCGAGCCGGGCAGTTCGTCCAGGTGCTCGGCGAGCCAGCCCAATCGGTGTGCCGCGTCCGGCAGTTGGACGACGCCGAGGCGCAGGCTCTCCCGGTCCAACGGGCCGCGTAGCACCAGGGCCTCGCCGGCGCCGGTCCCCAGTTGCTCGGCCACATCGGCCGTCACGCGTGCGTTGGCCGTCGCGGTGGTGGCCAGCACCGGGACGCCGGGAGCGAGCTCGGCCAGCATCGCCCGCAGCCGGCGGTAGTCCGGGCGGAAGTCATGTCCCCAGTCGGAGATGCAGTGCGCCTCGTCGACCACCAGCAGACCCGTCGTGGCCGCCAGCTTGGGCAGCATCTGGTCGCGGAAGTCGACGGAGTTGAGCCGCTCCGGACTCACCAGGAGCACATCGGTCTCGCCTCGCTCGACCTCCTCGTGGATGGCGTCCCACTCCTCCGGGTTGGCCGAGTTGATCGTACGCGCCTGAATGCCGGCTCGCTGCGCGGCCTCGACCTGGTTGCGCATCAGCGCCAGCAGCGGCGAGACGATCACCGTCGGGCCGGAGCCGCGCCGGCGCAGCAGGGCGGTGGCGACGAAGTACACCGCTGACTTGCCCCAGCCGGTGCGCTGCACCACCAGGGCGCGCCGATGCTCCCGCACCAGGGCGGCGACCGCCTGCCACTGGTCCTCCCGCAGGCGCGCCGCTCCTGGGTCGCCGACGAGCTGCCCGAGGACGGCATCGGCTTCGGCACGGAGTTCCAGTTCGTCCATACCCCCATGCAACCCGATGGCACTGACAGTCAGCCACCGCAGATGCGAGTTGAGCGGGCTGATGGTGCCCCGCGCGCGTGGGCGCATGATCAGTGCGGCGGCATGATCGCGGGCTGCGGGGGTACATCGACCGAGGTCATCGGATGGCCAGCTTTACAAGGCGCGCGACTCTGTACGGCGCGCAGAACCGGCCAGTCACCCGGCCCGCTCTTCATCCCGTCGAAAGAGCTTCGCGCCCCACGCGTCGCCAGGTGACGCAATGGGTAGGGATATAAAACGCACACCGCCCTATATCGGTCGGTCGTCCCAATTGCTCGTTGCCGCAACCAAGTTCGACAGGAAGAATTGAGGTCCGCTCCCCGCACGGCTCGCCCGTGGTCCGGCAGGGCTCCGCCGCGGTGTGCGCTCCCCCGATTCCACCCCGCCCGCAGTGTGGGCGCGTAGCCGAAGGGAGGACCGTGACCTTCGGATTCGCTCCGTCCCCCGCGGCATCCACGTCGACCTCCAACGACCTGTCCACCACCACACCGGGCCGTGTGCTGGAGCCCGCGGAGTGGGCCGCAGCCGGGATCCCCCTGCTGCGCAACCCCCGCGAGGTCGTCAGCGGACTGCACTCCCGGCACCGCCCCGAGCCGGCGACCGCGATCGTGGCCGTTCTCGACCCGGACGAGCGACTCCGGGCGAGCGCCTCGTTCACCCGCCGGACGACCCCGGCCGACGGCTGGATGTTCCGCAACGTCCTGCTCGACCAGTTGCGCCGGGTCATCCCGCACGACCTGCGCCGCCGCACCCCCGTGCGCACCGCCGTCCTGCTCTACTGCCGTGAGGGCGGCGGGCGTTGGACGGAGGAGGACGGGGCGTGGATGTGGGGCCTGCGTGACGCCTGCACGCTGCACGGCCTGCGCTGCGGCGCGTACATCACGCTGACCCGGGACGGCTGGCAGGTCCTCGGCGAAGGGCGTGGCGGCCGTCGTCCCCACGTGGACTCCGCACCGGAGCCGTTCGCCACCTCCGAGTCACCGCCCCCGCTCCCCCGCACCGGCGGCGCCGCCTCGGAGCTGCTGCGCCGCGCGGCGGCCCGCTGAGCCGGCCAGCACCGGCGGAACGTTTCCCCGCCGACAGCGGCACTCGTGCGTCCCCCGGGACGGCTCATGAGGAGATCGGCCGACCCGCGCATCGAAACACCCATGCCGACGGCGTCGAACCGGACGAACGCTCACGCGGGCACGACGAAGTCCCCACCGTGCTTGTACCGCCATGGCTGCACCCAGGCCGCCGACCGCTCCCGGACGAACCGGAAGCGGCTCAGACGCCCGCGCCCAGCACCGAGTTGATCTGCTGCGGGTCGCCGCAGACGATCAGCAGGGCGCCGGCCCGGCCGAGGGCCAGAGGCAGGGCGGTGGCGGCAGCGGCGTCGGATCCGCCGTTGACGGCAACCACGACGACGGCACGCGAGGCAGCACGGCTCGCGACGGCGGCGTCCGCGTAGAAGACGTCGTCACCCGCGTCGTGCTGGGCCCAGTAGGAAACTTCACCGAAGGACATTTCGTGGGCGGCCCACGGGTGCTGTTCGCCGGTGGTGATCACCAGCACATCACCGGGGGCACGGCCCGACTCCAGCAACAGGTCGACGGCTTCCTCGGCAGCGTCCAGCGCACCCTCGGCCGAGGCCGGGATCAGCTGGATCTGCGGAGTCGCCGCAGCCGGTGCGGAGACGGGGGCAGCCGGATCGGTCGGTCCGGGCTTGGCCGGGGCCTGGTCACGGGGCGTGCGTTGCGCCGGCGCCGTGGGCCGCGGGGGCCCGGGACGGCCGGGACGCGACGGAGCCGCGGGACGCGGACCGGGTACGGGGCGGGGGGTCGGCGCGGTGCGGCCACTGGCCGGCGTGACGCGGGGACCCTGGGCACTCTCGTGAATCTGAGGCTCCTCGGGAATGAGAGGCATGGGCTGATATTTATCAAACGTTGGTGCGGCTCACGTGAACGGGTGGCACATGAGTGCGAACAGAACGGTCAGAAATCGAAGCCGAGCTGCCCCTCGATCTCCGGAACGCTCCGTTCCGCCCAGCTGCGGACCTTCTTGAGGTGCCGCCACTGGGGCAGCGCATCAAGATACGCCCACGACAACCGGTGGAACGGGGTGGGTCCCCGCTCCTCCAGCGCGGCCCTGTGCACGGGCGACGGATACCCGGCATTGTCCGCAAAACCGAAGTCTGCATGGTCGATACCCAGTTCGGCCATCATTTTGTCGCGCTGAACCTTGGCGATCACCGACGCCGCCGCGACCGCCACGCAGGACTGGTCACCCTTGATCACCGTACGGACCTTCCAGGGGTCCCCGAGGTAGTCGTGTTTGCCGTCGAGGATCACCGCGTCGGGACGGACCGGCAGCGCCTCCAGGGCACGTACCGCGGCCAGTCGCAGCGCGGCCGTCATCCCCAGATCGTCGATCTCCTCCGGCGAGGCATGACCCAGGGCGTACGACGTCACCCACGTCCGCAGCGCCAGGGCGAGCTCGGTGCGCCGTTTGACGGTGAGCAGCTTGGAGTCGGTGAGCCCCTCGGGGGGCCGGCGCAGTCCGGTGATCGCCGCGCAGACGGTGACGGGCCCGGCCCAGGCGCCGCGCCCCACCTCGTCGACACCGGCAATGATCTTCGCTCCGGTCGTGGCGCGGAGTGAGCGCTCGACGGTGTGAGTAGGCGGTTCGTACGGCATGGCGCCCTTAGCGTACGCCGCCCGGATCACCCGGCGGTACCCCGGTTTCCCCTGACGGTGTCAGGGCCTCCGCCCCAGCCCGTCAGCCTCCGCTCGGCCGGAGCAGCGGCAGCATCAGCTGATCGATCATCTCCGCCAGTTCCTCGTCGCCCCATTCGCTTCCGCGCATCTTGGACCGGTACATCATCATGGCCGGGATGGCGTCGAAGACGTATTCGTTGGCGGCGTCGGAGCGCACATCACCCCGCTCTATTCCACGGGTGATGACCTCACGAAGGAGCCTGAGGGTGGGCCCCACGACACCGTCGTAGATCACGCTGTGGAAACGCTCCGCCTGCAGCTGGTCGCATTCGTGAATGACCGCACGGAGGGCGAAACCGGGGCGCGAGTACATGGCGTCCCGCGCGAGGCGGCACAGCGCGAGCAGGTCCTCCCTCACACTGCCCAGATCGGGCACGGCGTCGATGCGCGGCAGTCCGGCCTGCAGCGCGTCGGCGACGAGGTCCTCCTTCGACGGCCACCGGCGATAGACCGCGGCCTTGCCGGTCTGGGCCCCGGCGGCGACGCCCTCCATCGTGAGGCCGTTCCAGCCGACCGTACTGAGCTGTTCCAGCGTGGCGTCGAGGATCGCGCGTTCGAGCACGGCGCCGCGCCGGCGCATCGAGGCCGCCTGAGCGGGGGCGGCCGTCCAGCGCGAGGTAACCATCAGCGTCTCCAGCGAACAAGCAAGCGGGTATTTCGGGGGATTCAGGGAGACCGCGCGGCAGCGACAGGGGGAACGACACGCGGCGACAAGCTGAGTGAACGCTTGCGTTCACTACTGGGGACTCACTACCGTTGACGCGACAGTGAACGCGAGCGTTCACTAACGCACTTGTGGGGGACCCATAGTGACAACCTCTCAGTTGATTCAGGACCAGAAACCAGGTGCGGCCCGCAGGCAGGGCCACCCCGGCATAGCACTCACCGTCATCGCGGCCTGCCAACTCATGGTGGTACTCGACGCGACGATTGTGAACATCGCACTCCCGCACATTCAAGACGCCCTCAAGTTCAGCACCACCGACCTCACCTGGGTCGTCAGTTCCTACACGCTGACCTTCGGCGGTCTGCTGCTCCTCGGCGGCCGGGCCGGGGACATCCTCGGTCGCCGCCGGGTCTTCATGACCGGCATCCTGCTGTTCACCTTCGCCTCGCTGCTCGGCGGACTCGCACAGGAACCCTGGCAGTTGCTGGCCGCGCGCGTGCTCCAGGGCGTGGGTGGCGCCATCGCGTCGCCGACCTCGCTGGCGCTCATCACCACGACGTTCCCCGAAGGCCCGGAACGCAACCGGGCGTTCGGCGTCTTCGCCGCAGTCTCCGCGGGCGGCGGTGCCATCGGACTGCTCGCCGGCGGCATGCTCACCGAGTGGCTCGACTGGCGATGGGTGCTGTTCGTCAATGTGCCGATCGGCATCCTGATCGCCGTCCTCACCCCGCTCTACATCAACGAGTCCGAACGGCACACCGGCCGCTTCGACATCGCGGGCGCGATGACCTCGACACTGGGCATGGCGTCCCTCGTGTACGGGTTCATCCGGGCGGCGGACGAAGGCTGGCGGGACAGCCTGACCATCGGTTCCTTCGTGGCGGCGGTGGTTCTGCTGCTGGCCTTCGCCTTCATCGAGAGGCGGGCCAAGGAGCCGATCACTCCGCTGCGGATGTTCGCCGACCGCAACCGATCCGGCACGTACGTGATCATGCTGAGCCTCGCCGCGGCGATGTTCGGGATGTTCTTCTACATCGTCCTCTTCGTGCAGAACGTGCTGGGGTACACCCCGATCGAGGCGGGTCTCGCCTTCCTTCCGGTGACGGTGGTGATCGCCGTCGGCGCGGGTCTGTCGCAGCGGTTCCTGCCGGTGCTGGGTCCCAGGCCGTTCATGCTCGCCGGCTCGGCGCTCGTCGTGCTCGGACTGGCCTGGCAGGCCCTCATCAGCGCCGACAGCTCGTACGTGGGCGGAGTGCTGGGACCGATGCTGCTGTTCGGTTTCGGCATGGGGCTGAACTTCGTGACGCTGACGATCACGGCCGTCTCCGGGGTCGCCCAGCACGAGGCGGGCGCGGCGTCCGGACTGCTCAACACCACACAGCAGGTGGGCGGGTCGCTCGGCCTGTCCATCCTGACCACGGTGTTCGGCTCGGCCAGCAGGGACGAAGCGGAGAAGCAACTGCCGCAGTTCATGGCCGACGCCTCTCCGGAGCAGAAGGCGCAGTTCGCCGAGACGCAGCAGCTGCCCGGCCCCTGGGGACACGAGGTACTCACCCAGGGCATCTCGATGGGCTTCGTGGCGGCCGCCGCGATGGGTGTCCTCGCCCTGGCCACCGCCTGGTTGGTGATCAAGGTCCGCAAGAGCGACCTGGAAGCCCTGGCCGGTACGGCGGGCCCCATGGCCGGTTGATCCGGCCGGATCCGCAGGGGACCGCGGATGACCGGACCTCGCCCGGGGGACCAACGGCGAGGGCGACGGCCCGGTCATCCGCACTCGTCCCGGCAATGGGAGGCCCACCAGCCGAAGAATCAGCCTCAGCACCACGTACGTGTCCACCCCCCGCCCCCCTTTCGCATCCCCTGGCCGTGCGAGCCCATGGACCACACAGCGGTTGCCAGGAGAACGGGTAGGCGGTCACGGAGAGTTCCCGACTTACACGGAGAGTTTCGAAACCAGCTGCCGCCTGCTGGAGCGACCCTCAGATTCCGCGCCGTGGGGCCCAGGGGTCAGCCCAGTCAGAACCCCGCTGCCGATGGCCCGGGACCCCAAGACCCGCTCCGTCCGGCCCCGGAGCAGCCGGCCCGTCAAACTCCCGGAACCCACTCCGGCAGCGCCTCCGTCCGCTCCACCCACTCAGCCGGCGGAGCTCCCGCCTTACCCGCGGCAAGCACCCCGCCCACGATGGCGCACGTGGTGTCCATGTCGCCGCCGACCTGCGCCGTCGTCCAGAATGCCTGCTCGTAGTCGCCTAGGCACCGCGCGGCCGACCAGAGCGCGAAGGGCACGGTGTCATGGGCCGTCGTCCGCCGACCGCAGCCCAGCACGGCGGCGACGGTGGCGGCGTCGGCGTAGTCCAGCATGTCGCGCGCCCGGCGCAGCCCCGCGCCGACGGCGCTCTTCGGCACGAGCGCGATCACCCCGTCGAGCAGCGCCTCCGGGCTGGGCGGACCGCCCGGGGCGCCGGCCAGCGCCGCGGCTGCGGCGACAGCCATGGAACCGACGACGGCCTCGCGGTGCTGATGCGTGGGGTACGCCGAGATCTCGGCCTGGTGGGTGGCCTGCTCCGGATCATCCGCGTACCAGGCGCCCAGGGGCGCGATCCGCATCGCCGCGCCGTTGCCCCAGGAGCCCTGCCCCTTGAACAGCGCGGAGGCCAGCTCCCGCCAGTCACCGCCCTCCCGGACCAGCCGCAGCAGACGGTTCATGGCAGGGCCGTAGCCCCGGTCGAAGTCGTGGTGCTCGGCAAAGGAACGGGCCAGAGCGTCCTGGTCGATGCGGTGGTGGACGGCGAGGATCGCGACCACGGAGCAGGCCATCTCCGTGTCGTCGGTCCATTGCCAGGGGCCGGCCGGCAGCTCACGACGCTTCAGCAGCGGATAGTTCGCCGGCACGAAGAACTGGGAGCCCAGCGCGTCACCCACCGACACTCCGCGCAGGCTGGCAAGGGCGCGGTCCAGGCGCCCGTCGGGTGAGGAATCAGCGGTCATCGCTCTGCCACTCTATCCGGTGATCCCGTACGGTTCCGGATCTCGCCAGCGTTCGAAAGGCCGGTCAAGCGCGTACTTGCCGTCGTCCCCGAGAACGAGCATCCGCATCTCGGCGTTCCCGGGATTCGACAGCGACTCGAACTCCGCGACCGTCCAGTGGAACCACCGCATGCAGAACAGGCGCATCGCCAGGCCATGGGTCACCAGCAGCACGTTCGGCGGGTGGTCTGGGGCCTCGAAACTGCGGTACAGGCTCTCCAGGAAGCCGCCGACCCGGTCGTACACGTCGGCGCCGGACTCACCTTGGGCGAAGCGGTAGAAGAAGTGTCCGTAGGCGTCCCGGTAGGCCTTCTGCAAGCGTACGTCGTCGCGGTCCTGCCAGTTCCCCCAGTCCTGCTCGCGCAGCCTGGGCTCCTCGCGGATGCGTATGAGTTCGGGGTCCAGGTGGAAGGCGCGCAGCGTTTCGTGCGTACGGCGGTAGGGGGAGACGTACACGCTGACCCGCTCGCGGCCGAACACCTCACGCAGCCGCTTGCCCGTCTCCTCGGCCTGCCGCCAGCCCCGCTCGGTGAGGGCCAGTGCGTGGTCGGGTTCGCGCTCGTACACGGTGTCATCAACATTGCCCCTTGACTCGCCGTGCCGGACAAGGACGATGCGCCGTGGTCGTGCCATGCCAAAACCCTAGATCGGGTGACGGCCCATCGAGCACCCGTACGGGCTCCATACGGCGTAGGTCACACATTTCCGGGAGCGATCCATCCGGAGATGCGCGTGATGATCACACCGTCCAGGTGGTTTCCAGGTCCACGATGTCGCCGCTGAGAGAGGCGACGTCCGCCTCCGTCTGGGCCCGCAGGGCCAGCCGCTCGACGCGTTCGGCCCGGTATTTGCCGTGCTCGGCGGCGGACAGCCACATCGACAGTACGAGGAACTCGTGGCCCGGCGCCTCGCCGAACAGTCCGCGGACCATGCCGGGCGAGCCGGCCATCGCCGGGTTCCAGACCTTCTCCTGCATCAGCGTGAAGTGCTCGGCACGCTCTTCGTGCACCCGGCAGTGTGCGACCCGCAACAGATCGGCGTCCGTGAAACGCGGCTCGAAGCCGGTCTTCACATCGAACCGGTGGTCGAAGAGTTTGACCTGGGCGTCCTTGAACGTGCCCGACTGGGACGCCGCCAGCCGGTCGTGGGAGCGCGCCATGAAGGAGTCGTAGAAGGCGCGGCTCTCCCAGAAGGCGAAGATGTGCGCCACCCCCGGCCGTCCCCGGCTCCAACCACCGCCCTGTCCCCGAAACCCCGGCTCCCCCAGAAGCCCCGCCCACTTTCGCTGCCCCCGCTCAAAACCGCGGCGGTCCACCACGGTGCAGCGAATCCACTTGACCAGCACCGCGCCATGGTAAGGCCACGGAGCGTGGCGCCGGCCGCCCTCGCCGCGAGAGCTCTTCCGCAAGGGCACGCGCGCGCGTGGCAGGATGGGCAATCGGCCCTGTCTGTCGGGCAGTTCAGGCCGCACGCGGATGGCGAACGGGGAAGGGGAGTCTGGTGAACGGCCTCAACAAGGGGATCCGGAAGGTCGAGATCGCGCTCAAGTGGGACCCGAGTCCCGCGGGGCAGCCGCCCACCGACCTCGATCTGGTCGCGGGGACGTACCTGGCGAGCGACCCCTATGGCGATCCGGCCTTCGTCGTGCACTTCGACAGCCGGTCCCCCGACGGCACCATCTATCTCAACCGCGACAGCCACGACGGCAAGGGCTTCGGCTGGGACGAGGTCATGACGGTGGAGCTCAACCGCCTCGACAACCGCTACGCGCGCGTGGTGGTCGGCGTCGTCATCCAACAGCGCTCCGCGCGACGCACCTTCGTCAGCGTGACCAACCCGGGCCTGCGCATCCGCGAGGGCTACACCGACCTGACCACGGACGACTTCGGCAGCGTCCTGGGTGCTACGGCCGCCACGGTCGCGGAGTTCGCCCGCCAGGAGGACGGCACCTGGGACTTCCACCCCGGTATCCACGGCTACGAAGACGACCCCGCGACCTTCACCCGCACCATGGGCAAGACGCACCGGCCCTGAGCACGGCCCACGACGAAGGAGGGGCGCCGACCCACGGTCGGCGCCCCTCCTCGTCAAGGACTGCTGATCAGCTGCAGCCGCTGGTCGAGCCGCAGCCCTCGCAGATGTAGCAGGAGCCCGCCCGCTGCATCTTCGTGCCGCAGGAGAAGCACAGCGGGGCGTCGGCCTGGATGCCCAGCTGCATCTCCACCAGCTCGGCGCTGGTGTGGGCCTGCTGCGGGCCGGGCTTGGCCGCCTCGACCTCGGCCTTCGGCGTGGCGACCGCCTTCAGCTCCTGGGCGCGCGGCGCCGACTGGGCCAGGCCCTCGACGTCGACCTCGTCGTCGGCCGGCTCGTACGAACCGGTCTCCAGGTGGCGCTGACGCTCTTCTGCGGAGTGGATGCCGAGCGCGGAGCGCGTCTCGAAGGGCAGGAAGTCCAGCGCCAGACGGCGGAAGATGTAGTCGACGATCGACTGCGCCATCCGCACGTCCGGGTCGTCCGTCATACCGGCGGGCTCGAAGCGCATGTTCGTGAACTTCGAGACGTACGTCTCCAGCGGCACGCCGTACTGGAGGCCGACGGAGACCGCGATGGAGAAGGCGTCCATCATGCCCGCGAGGGTCGAGCCCTGCTTCGACATCTTCAGGAAGACCTCGCCGAGACCGTCGTCCGGGTAGGAGTTGGCGGTCATGTAGCCCTCGGCGCCGCCGACGGTGAAGGAGGTGGTGATGCCGGGGCGGCCCTTCGGGAGGCGCTTGCGGACCGGGCGGTACTCGATGACCTTCTCGACCGTCTCGCGGATGGTCGCCTCGGCCTTCTCCGTGACCTCGGCCTTCTCCTTCTCCTTGGTCTTCGCGGAGAGCGGCTGGCCGACCTTGCAGTTGTCGCGGTAGATGGCGAGCGCCTTGACGCCCATCTTCCAGGCCTGGAAGTAGACCTCCTCGACGTCCTCGACGGTCGCCGACTCCGGCAGGTTGACCGTCTTGGACAGGGCGCCGGAGATCCACGGCTGGATCGCGGCCATCATGCGGACGTGGCCCATCGCGGAGATGGAGCGCTCGCCCATGGCGCAGTCGAACACCTCGTAGTGCTCGTGCTTGAGGCCGGGGGCGTCGATCACGTTGCCGTGGTCGGCGATGTGGGCGACGATCGCCTCGATCTGCTCCTCCTGGTAGCCCAGGCGGCGCAGGGCCTGCGGGACGGTGCCGTTGACGATCTGCATCGAGCCGCCGCCGACCAGCTTCTTGAACTTGACCAGCGCGAGGTCGGGCTCAAGACCGGTGGTGTCGCAGGACATCGCCAGACCGATGGTGCCGGTCGGGGCGATGACGGACGCCTGGGAGTTACGGAAACCGTTCTTCTCACCGAGACGCAGCACGTCCTGCCAGGCCTCCGTGGCGGCGGCCCAGATCGGCGTGTCCAGGTCGTCCATGCGGACGGCCTTGGTGTTCTCGTCGGAGTGCTGCTTCATGACCCGCAGGTGCGGCTGCGCGTTGCGGGCGTAGCCGTCGTACGGGCCGACGACCGCGGCGAGCTCGGCGGAGCGCTTGTACGAGGTGCCGGTCATCAGGGAGGTGATGGCACCGGCGAGGGCGCGGCCGCCGTTGGAGTCGTAGGCGTGGCCGGTCGCCATCAGCAGGGCGCCGAGGTTGGCGTAGCCGATGCCGAGCTGGCGGAACGCGCGCGTGTTCTCGCCGATTTTCTGGGTCGGGAAGTCCGCGAAGCAGATGGAGATGTCCATCGCGGTGATGACGAGCTCGACGACCTTGGCGAAGCGCTCGACCTCGAAGGACTGGTTGCCCTTGCCGTCGTCCTTCAGAAACTTCATCAGGTTCAGCGAGGCAAGGTTGCAGGACGTGTTGTCCAGGTGCATGTACTCGCTGCAGGGGTTCGAGCCGTTGATACGGCCGGACTCCGGGCAGGTGTGCCAGTGGTTGATGGTGTCGTCGTACTGGATGCCCGGGTCGGCGCAGGCCCAGGCGGCCTCGGCCATCTTGCGGAACAGGGACTTGGCGTCGACCTCTTCGATGGCCTCGCCGGTCATCCGCGCGCGGAGGCCGAACTTCCCGCCCTGCTCGACCGCCTTCATGAACTCGTCGTTCACGCGGACGGAGTTGTTGGCGTTCTGGTACTGGACCGACGTGATGTCGTCGCCGCCCAGGTCCATGTCGAAGCCCGCGTCGCGCAGGGCGCGGATCTTCTCCTCCTCCTTCACCTTGGTCTGGATGAAGTCCTCGATGTCGGGGTGGTCGACGTCGAGGATGACCATCTTGGCCGCGCGGCGGGTGGCACCGCCGGACTTGATGGTGCCGGCGGAGGCGTCGGCGCCGCGCATGAAGGAGACCGGGCCGGAGGCGTTGCCGCCGGAGGACAGCAGTTCCTTGGAGGAGCGGATACGGGAGAGGTTCAGGCCGGCGCCGGAGCCGCCCTTGAAGATCATGCCCTCTTCCTTGTACCAGTCGAGGATCGACTCCATGGAGTCGTCGACGGACAGGATGAAGCAGGCGGAGACCTGCTGGGGCTGGGGCGTGCCGACGTTGAACCAGACGGGGCTGTTGAAGCTGAAGATCTGGTGCAGGAGGGCGTAGGCCAGCTCGTGCTCGAAGATCTCGGCGTCGGCCGGCGAGGCGAAGTACTTGTAGTCCTCACCCGCCTTCCGGTACGTCTTCACGATGCGGTCGATGAGCTGCCTGAGGCTCACCTCGCGCTGCGGGGTGCCCACGGCACCCCGGAAGTACTTGCTGGTGACGATGTTGACCGCGTTCACCGACCAGAAGTCGGGGAACTCGACGCCGCGCTGTTCGAAGTTCACAGAGCCGTCGCGCCAGTTGGTCATGACGACGTCACGACGCTCCCACTGGACCTCGTCGTACGGGTGCACGCCGGGGGTGGTGTGGATGCGCTCGATACGCAGTCCCTTGGTCGCCTTGGTGCCCTTGGCTCGGGAACCTCGTGCCGGACCGCTCGCCGTCTCTGTCATGCCGCCTCCCTGGTACGGGCTAAAACGCCCTGAAGTGCCCCGATGTTCCCGTGGCACGGTGTTCTGTCTGGTGTTGCGGGCATCTCTCGCTGCCGCCCGCAACAGGTCTTCGGTCGCCGCCGCGCGGATGGATCCCGGAGTGCTGGATCTCCGGCTCCGGTCCGCCGGTCAGTCGGCGGCGTTGGCGGGCACGGGGACCTGTGCAGTCCCTCCGGGCCCGCGCTCGTCTTCCTGGCTCCCCGCTCCTGCGTCGTCGCGGTCGTCGTCGTCCGCGGCGGGGCGTTCCGTCTGCCTGAGTTCCGCGATCGCCGCCTCGAAGTCCTCAAGCGAGTCGAACGCCCGGTAGACGGAGGCGAATCGCAGATAGGCGACGAGGTCGAGCTCCTGCAACGGGCCGAGTATGGCCAGCCCCACGTCGTGGGTGGTCAGCTCGGCGCTCCCGGTGGCCCGCACCGCCTCCTCGACCCGCTGGCCGAGCTGGGCGAGTGCGTCCTCGGTGACAGGTCGTCCCTGGCACGCCTTGCGCACGCCGTTGATGACCTTGGTACGGCTGAATGGCTCGGTGACTCCGGACCGCTTCACCACCATGAGCGAGCACGTCTCCACGGTCGTGAAACGACGGGAGCAGTCAGGGCACTGGCGGCGCCTGCGGATCGACGTGCCGTCGTCGGTCGTACGGCTGTCGACCACACGGCTGTCGGGGTGCCTGCAGAAGGGGCAGTGCATGAACTCCCAACCCTCCTCACAGCAGACTCAATAGCCTCGCTGGACCTCATGGGCCCCTCGAAGCAGCCCCAAGCATAGGCGATGGCCGGGAGTCCGAAGACCCGGGGGACCACAACTTCTGGGCTGCTACTGCAATCCAACCACTAGATGTGGGGATTGGCTCATACATACACGCCACGCGCGCGTGTCGCGCCCGTACGGACTGAACTCACCGGGCCGCACCACGTGGACACTGTCCCGCGGCAACACGTGGGTGCACAGCCGTACCGTTACGGCACATGCGGAGATACCGTGAGCGCCACAGGGAGGCGTCGTGGGACTCCCGCAGAGATGGGGACCAGGTCACGGTCGGCCAGGCGTTGGATGGCAGACTGGGGCAACAACCCACGAGGTCGTCATCCGGCGGTGAAGAGTACAGCAATGGGCCCCTTTGTCCGCCAGGCGCCGCGTTAGCCATACACCCAGACACATGATCGCGTCAGGTGAACCGCGATTTTTCACTCGAACGTGTGTTTGGCGCAACCTTTCGAAAGCAACTACCGTTGTCCAGCAGGGAGACCATCGAGAGGGGCCGACGTGACCACCACCGCAGACAGTGCCACCATCACTGCCCAGGACCGCTCCCAGGGCCGACTCGAGCCGGTGCATGCGATGAACGAAGCCGCGAATCCCGAGGGGCACAAGCGCTCCCTGCCGGGCCGACCTCCAGGAATCCGGGCGGACAGCTCCGGGCTCACCGACCGGCAGCGCCGGGTCATCGAGGTCATCAGGGACTCGGTGCAGCGGCGCGGTTACCCGCCGTCGATGCGCGAGATCGGCCAGGCCGTCGGCCTTTCCAGCACCTCCTCGGTCGCACACCAGCTGATGGCACTGGAGCGCAAGGGCTTCCTGCGGCGCGACCCGCACCGCCCGCGCGCGTACGAGGTGCGCGGCTCCGACCAAGCCGCCTCCGTGCAGCCCACGGACACCGCCGGCAAGCCCGCCGCGTCCTACGTCCCGCTGGTCGGCCGGATCGCCGCCGGTGGCCCGATCCTCGCGGAGGAGTCCGTAGAGGATGTGTTCCCTCTCCCCCGGCAGCTGGTCGGTGACGGTGAGCTCTTCGTCCTGAAGGTCGTCGGTGACTCGATGATCGAGGCCGCGATCTGCGACGGCGACTGGGTCACGGTCCGGCGCCAGCCCGTCGCCGAGAACGGCGACATCGTCGCCGCGATGCTCGACGGCGAGGCCACCGTCAAGCGCTTCAAGCGCGAGGACGGCCACGTCTGGCTTCTCCCGCACAACTCCGCGTACGAGCCGATCCCCGGCGACGACGCGACCATCCTCGGCAAGGTGGTGGCGGTGCTGCGGCGCGTGTGAGCACCGCGCGGCAGATCTCGCCGATCTGACCGGGCCCCGGGACCCCTGCGCCGGTCCCGGGGCCCTGTTTCTTTTCCGACCCCGGTTGACGCTCGGTCACCCAGGGGTGGTTGGCCTGTCCCGGCTGCGGGACAGGCCAACCACCCCTCACTCGGCTCCGGCCTGCGCTTCCGCCGCCTGTGCCGCCGCGTCGATCGCGGCCAGCGACTTTCGGACCTGGTTACGGTCCGTGGTGTACCAGAAGTCGGGGAGTGACGCCTTCAGATAGCTCCCGTACCGCGCCGTCGCCAGCCGCTGATCCAGTACGGCGACCACACCGCGGTCCCCCGACGCTCGTACGAGACGGCCGGCGCCCTGGGCCATGAGCAGTGCCGCATGGGTCGCGGCCACCGCCATGAAGCCGTTGCCGCCCGCGTCCTCGACCGCCTTCTGGCGGGCGCTCATCAGGGGGTCGTCGGGACGGGGGAACGGAATCTTGTCCATGACGACGAGCTGACAGCTGGGGCCCGGGACGTCGACGCCCTGCCAGAGCGAGAGCGTGCCGAAGAGACAGGTCTTCGGGTCGGCCGCGAAGTTCTTGATCAGCTCACCGAGGGTCTCCTCGCCCTGGAGGAGGATCGGGAACTCGGGGATGCGGGAGCGCAGCTCCTCCGCCGCGAGCTGAGCGGCCCGCATCGAGGAGAAGAGGCCGAGGGTGCGCCCGCCCGCCGCCTGGATCAGCTCCGTCAACTCGTCCAGCATGTCCGCCCGGTCGCCGTCCCGCGCGGGCCGCGACAGATGCTTGGCGACGTAGAGGATGCCCTGCTTGGGGTAGTCGAAGGGCGAGCCGACATCGATGCCCTTCCACTGTGGGAAGTCGTCTCCTTCCGTGCCCTCGGGGGCGAGACCCAGGGAAGCACCGACGCCGTTGAAGTCGCCGCCCAGCTTCAGGGTCGCCGAGGTCAGGACAACCGAACGGTCGGCGAAGAGCTTCTCGCGCAGTAGACCGGAGACCGACATGGGCGCGACATGGAGGGAAGCGCCGAAACGGTCGTGAC
Organism: Streptomyces sp. P17; assembly: GCF_032436805.1. Classification (NCBI taxonomy): domain Bacteria; kingdom Bacillati; phylum Actinomycetota; class Actinomycetes; order Kitasatosporales; family Streptomycetaceae; genus Streptomyces; species Streptomyces sp. P17. The sequence goes on from NZ_JAVRBF010000002.1 coordinate 152,570, forward strand.
GCTCGTACCAGACGACGTCCCACTCGGAGCCGTTCGTGATCCGCTCCGCCACGTCGTGCACGGTCTCCACCGAGGCCAGCGCCTGCTTGCGGACCGCGTCCTCGTCCTGGACGGACTTGTCGCGGGTCGCGCCGATCGCGGAGATCACCGTGCGGCAGGCGTCGCGCAGAGCCATCAGCGCGTAGCCGAGATCCTCGGGGATGTCCTCCAGACGGCCCGGGAGTGCCAGCTCCATCAGCCGCTCGAAGCCCTCGGCGGCGGTCTGGAGCTGGTCTGCGGCCTTCTCGTTGACGAGCTTGGCGGCACGGCGCACGGCTCGGTTGACCTGCCCCGGAGTGAGTTCGCCGGTGGCGACGCCGGTGACCCTGGAGACCAGTTCGTGCGCCTCGTCGACGATCAGCACCTCATGCTGCGGGAGCACCGGGGCGCCTTCGATGGCGTCGATCGCGAGCAGGGCGTGGTTCGTGACGACGACCTCGGCGAGTTTGGCGCGCTCGCGGGCCATCTCCGCGAAGCATTCGGCGCCGTAGGCGCATTTCGTGGCGCCCAAGCACTCACGCGACGAGACGGACACCTGGGCCCAGGCGCGGTCGGAGACGCCGGGCGTGAGGTCATCGCGGTCGCCCGTCTCGGTCTCGTCGGACCAGTCGCGCAGTCGCAGTAGGTCCTGGCCCAGCTTGCTGGTGGGCGCGGCCGCCTCGAACTGGTCGAAGAGGCCCTCCTCCTCGTCCTGTGGAACGCCCTCATGGAGGCGGTGCAGACACAGGTAGTTCGACCTGCCCTTGAGCATCGCGAACTCCGGACGGCGGCGCAGCAGCGGGTGCAGGGCGTCGACCGTGCGCGGCAGATCCCGCTCCACCAGCTGGCGCTGCAGGGCCAGCGTGGCCGTCGCCACGACGACGCGCTCCCCGTGTGCGAGCGCGGGAACCAGATAGCCCAGCGACTTTCCGGTGCCGGTGCCGGCCTGGACCAGCAGATGGGAACTGTCGTCGATCGCCTCCGCGACAGATTCGGCCATGGTCACCTGGCCGGGGCGCTCCATACCGCCGACAGCAGTGACGGCAGCATGCAGGAGTTCGGGGAGTGAGGGCTTCGTCATAGCGCAACCACCCTACGGCCCGGCACTGACAAACGGGTGATCACGGCGGTGGCGGGGGTCTGGATCAAGACCGGGGTCCTCGGGGGTGGGGGTGAGTGGGATGCAGCAAGTGGGGGCGGCGCATGGGGCGGGTCATGTGGTGACCCTGTATCCCGGGACTGCCGACCACTCCCGTCCGCCGATTTCGGCGCGGCTTGAAATCGGTCCACCGGGCGTGGGAACCCCAGCCGCCCGAGTGGTGTACCAAAAGTGACGACACCGCAGCGTGGCGTTACAGCAGATCGCGCAAGGCCCGGTCCCGGACCATGAGGGCGGCCCGCTTGGCGGGCAGATCGACCTCGGCGGAGAACCGGAAACCGGCGCTCAGGAAAGCAGCGACGGAAGGGGTGTTGCGAAGGTCGGGTTCCGCGATGACGCGCGCACAGGCGAGCCGCCTGTCGAGTGCGCGGTCGGCAACTGCTCGCAGAAGTGTGGTGCCGAGGCCTCGCCCACGGTCGGCGACATCACCGATGAGGAGGTGGATTCCGGTGTCATGAGGACGGGCGGGATAGTGGCGGGCCAGCGGGTCGAGGTCCGCCCGGTAGATCTCCCAGTAACTCATCGGGGTGCCGTCCAGCACGCCCACACACGGCACGCTGCGCCCGTCCCCGACGAGCTGGGACAGCAGGTGTTCCTCCGTCACGCTCTGGGGCCCGGCCAGCTCCCAGAAGGCAGCGACGGCGGGGTCGTTCATCCAGCGGCTGATGAGCGGAAGGTCGTGTTCGACGCGCACGGGGACGAGCTGAAGCACGCCGGCATCCGTGGTGATCGGCCCCCAGTCGACGACGCGGTCGAGGAGGTCGTCGCCAGTCGGTACGACGGAGGCGGCCCGGGCGGGCTGGGCTGTGCCTTCGGCCCCGTCACCGAAGGCATCAGCCTCAGCGTCCTCCGTCGCCGTGAACAGAGCGAGGAATTCGTCGGTCAGGCGCAGGTCCAGCGTGTCCTCGCTGTCCCCGTCGGGGCAGGCACCGGGTGCCGTGTCGGTGCGTGTCCCGGCGGAGGCGGCGGGGTCGATACCGGCGTCGGTGCTTGCGTCGTTGGGAGGCACGGCGACGCTCCTCTCATGAGGCGGAGTGGGTCATGTTCCTCGGAAGTGCGGGGAGTTGCGGTGATGAAGGAGTGGGCTTGAGGTGGTTCGGCGGTTCAGGTCGTCCGACGGCGTAGCTCAGGAATGAAGGGGGTTGGCGATGGTGACGTACACGGACTGGGTGTCGACCGGGCCGACGAGTTCGTCCAGGCCGTGCAGCCGGGTCAGGAGGTTGGCCTTGCAGCGCAGGGTGGAGGAGTCGAGCAGACGAGCCGGAAGCGAGGTACGCAGCCGCGCGGAACCGCGGGCCACGTCGCCGAGAAAGCGGCGGAAGGCGGCGAGCAGCAGCCGTTCGTCGGCGAGACCCTGGGAGCCGAACGCTCCGATGAGGCCGAACACGTTGTTGATGGCGAGGTAGTAGGTGAAGCGTTCGTCCGTCACATCGTCGGAGACAAACGTGTCGCTGTGCCGGCCGATGCCGGGGAGCCGGGCGTCGAGATCCGCGCGACGGGACTCACGGAAGTAGTAGCCCTGGTTGTCGCGGTAGCGGCCCCCGCTGGGCCAGCCGTCCGTGTCCAGGAAAAGCACGGTGTTCTGCTGGTGCGCTTCCAGTGCGATGCCCGCCTCCGCGTCCAGCCAGAGCACCGGGCGGACGATGTGTTCCAGGTAGCGCAGGAACCACTCGGCGGACACGGCGCCACAGGGGCGGCCGGTACGCGCGGCGAGGCGGGTGACGACCTGGGCGAGGCGGGACCGCCAGGCCGGCCGATGGCCGTCGAGGGCGGTGGTCGGCTCGGTGTGCGGACGGGGCGAGACGAGCCCGGCGACACAGGAGGCGTCGACGGCGGGATGGAACGGGTTGTGCCTGATCATCACGTCGAGACCGGGCACCGGCTCACCCTGCGGCCCGTAGACGCCGAGCCAGGCCGGGTCGCGGACGATGTCAAAGCCCGGGTGGGCGGCCCGCCACTGCCTGGACAGGCCGGTACGCAGCAGGCGGTGGACCTCGACACCGCGATGCAGTTCCTTGCGGAGGTTCTCACGACGGGAGTTGGTGATGCGCAGGCCCAGCGAGAGTTTGAGCATGGCGGGGGCCCCGGACCGGTGGACGGTCCGCACGGAGGAGGTGGGATGCCACGGGCCACCGTGAGGGCCGAGGTCCCGGAGCAGTCCGGCGTCGAACAGGGCGGCGGCCTCGGGGCGGTTGCGGACCTCGCGCAGTTGCCAGGGGTGCAGGGGCAGGGCCGCGTAGGAGTCGGGCACCGGCAGGCCTGGCCCGGCGAGCCTGGTCGTCAGCTGGGGCGCAGCGACGGGGCGTCCGCGCTCGGTCCAGGCCGAGTCCGCGGCGAGTGCGGATGGAGCGACGGCGATCCAGTGGAGGGGAAAGGAGCCGCGCAGTTCGGGTGAGTACGGCTGGACTTCGGATTCCGAGAGGCCTTCGCGGCTCTTCGGGGCTGGGTGCAGCGGGTGCCCCAGGACGAGTGCCTGTTCGGCGCTGAGGAAGAGGTCGGGGCCGTCGGCAGGCCGCTCCCTGCGGTCGCTGATGAACAGGGCGGTGCGGCGGACCGAGTCGGCGACACGGGCGACGAGGTCGGTGCGATCGGCGGAGGCGGGGCCCTGGCCTGGGCCCGGGCTCGGGCTCGGGCTCGGGCTCGGGCTCGGGCTCGGGCTCGGGCTCGGGCTCGGGCTCGGGCTCGGGCTCGGGCTCGGCGGGGCATCGGGCGGCGCCGTGGAGGGGGCGGCTGTTGGCGGGCCGGATGCGTCGACTCCCGTCGACGTCTGGCCGGGTGCATCGAGGGCGCTCGGCGTCTGATCGCCTGCATCGACTCCCTTCGGCGACTGGCCGGATGCATCCACGCCCTTCGGCGACTGGCCGGACGCATCCACGCCCTTCGGCGACTGGCCGGACGCATCCACGCCCTTCGGCAGCTGGCCGGACGCATCCACGCCCTTCGGCAGCTGGCCGGACGCATCCACGCCCTTCAGCGACTGGCCGGACGCATCCACGCCCTTCAGCGACTGGCCGGACGCATCCACGCCCTTCGGCAGCTCACCGGACGCATCCACGCCCTTCAGCGACTGGCCGGACGCATCCACGCCCTTCGGCAGCTCACCGGACGCATCCACGCCCTTCAGCGACTGGCCGGACGCATCCACGCCCTTCGGCAGCTCACCGGACGCATCGGCTCCCGTCGGCGTCCGGCTCGCTGTGTCGGCTCCCGTCGGCATCTCCCGGGCGAGCAGCGTCGCGACCGTGACCGCGTCGGCGGGCGGGGACTGTTCGGGGGTGCCTGCCAGATGGGGGCGGCCGAAGCGGTGCCAGCCCGTCGGGGACCAGTAGTGGACCGGTGTGACGAGGGCCGTGCCGCTGGCGGGGAGGGGGATGCGGAGGGTTCCGTCGGAAGGAGCTGGGAGGCCGGTCTCCCTTACCCAGCAGCGGAGCAGGTTCTCCACGGCGGCGGCCTGGGCCGCGGTGTGGGGGTCGGGGTGCTCCAGGAGGTCGGCGGCTGGGCGGGGTGACTGTTCGGCGTCGGGTGCGCCGCCCTGTGCGGGAGTCCGCTCAGGTGCAAGACCGGCTGCCTCTCCTCGCGGCGTGCCGGCGGTGCCGGATCGGCCCAGCTCCGGGCTGGCCCCCTGCTGCCGGGGGACCGACGCGGTCGGCGGCGCGGGCGGCTCCGGCTGGGAGAGGCGGGCGTCGGTCGGGACTGCCGCACCCCTCGGAGTGTGCTCGTCGGATGCGCGGGTGGTGTTCAACTTCTGCTCTGTTCCTAGGGAGGTGGCTCTGTTGGAGAGGAAGCCGTCAGTGGAGAGGCCGGGTTCCGGCGTGGTCGCGGGCGACCGTGTGCACGGCGTCGGTCAGACGGTCCAGTACCGCGGCCGCCTGCTCCTCGCTGATCGTGAGCGGCGGGAGGAGCCGTACGACACTGCTGTGGCGGCCGCCGAGTTCGACGATCAGGCCTCTCCTCAGGCACTCCCGTTGGACGGCGGCGGCGAGTTCGGGGGCTGGAGGGCGAGGATCGCGAGCGGCATCCGGTCGCATCGGATCCTGGCGCGGCTCAGGACGCTGCTTCGGCGTCGGCTCCCGCGCGGGGTCCACGACCTCCACGCCGATCATCAAGCCTCTCCCCCGGACATCGCCGACGCAGGCGAATTCGCCCATCGATGCGCGGAGTTCGACGAGCAGGCGGGTGCCCAGGTCATGGGCGCGTGCGGAGAGGCCGTTCTCGCGGACGTAGGCGAGGGTGGCGGTGCCCGCGGCCATGGCGAGTTGGTTGCCGCGGAAGGTGCCCGCGTGGGCGCCGGGTTCCCAGACGTCGAGGTCTTCGTGGTAGACCACGACGGCGAGGGGAAGGCTGCCGCCGATGGCCTTGGAGAGGACCATCACATCGGGTGTGACGCCACTGTGCTCCACGGCCCAGAAGGCGCCGGTGCGTCCGACTCCGGTCTGGACCTCGTCGACGATCAGCGGGATGGACCGGTCTTGCGTGAGCTGCCGCATGCGGCGCAGCCAGGTGTCGGGGGCGGGGATCACTCCGCCTTCGCCCTGCACGGGTTCCAGGATCATCCCGGCGGGGCGCGGTACGCCCGACTGGGGGTCGTCGAGGACGGACTCGGTCCAACGGGCGGCGAGTTCGGCACCGTGCTCGCCGCCGACGCCGAACGGGCAGCGGTAGTGCTGCGGGTAGGGCAGGCGGGCGACGCGTACGTCGAAGGCGTTGCCCGAGGCTTCGAGGGCGCCGGCGGTCATGCCGTGGTAGGCGCCGGTGAAGGCGAGCATCCCGTTGCGGCCGGTGGCGGTGCGGACGAGCTTGAAGGCGGCCTCGACGGCGTCGGTTCCGGCGGGGCCGCAGAACTGCACGCGCGCGTGGTCGGCGAGTTTCGGGGGAAGTGTGCGGAACAGTTCGGTGGTGAAGGCGTCCTTGACGGGGGTGGCGAGGTCGAGGACGTGCAGCGGTGCGCCGGAGTCGAGGACCTTGCGGATGGCCTCCAGGACGACGGGGTGGTTGTGGCCGAGAGCGAGAGTTCCGGCCCCCGAGAGACAGTCCAGGTAACGGCGCCCGTCCGCGCCCTCGATGGTCATCCCGCGCGCCCGCACCGGCACGATGGGCAGGGCCCGCGCGTAGGTGCGTGCCGCCGACTCGCGCGCCGACTGCCGCCGCAGAATCCCCTCGTGCCACGAGGAGCGCTCCCCCATGGCCTCACGCCCCACGCCCCTGCGCCCGCCGGGCTCACGCGCCCCCGGCACCAGCACCTCGACCTCGGCAGTGCCGTCCTCACCCACCTCTGGCGCAGGCGCCCCGCCCTCACGGGCCCCGGCCCAACACACCCCCTGCCCACCGCCCGCAGGCTCGGTCACAGTCACCGTTCCCCGTCCTCCCGCCGTCCAGGGGCGAGCGGGTCACTGATGTCCTCGCCCGTCCCGACATACGCACCCCCGCGAGGCTTCGCTCGAAGCTCCGGGGAGTTGGGCACAGGGGACCGCGCACCGGCAGCAGGACCCCCACCGCTACCAACCCCGCACCGCTCACCCGGTTACGGGTTGCTTCAAGATCCTTGCCGTGACGGAACCGTTGCCGTTCCGTCGGGAGTCCCTCACAGCGAGCGCATAGTGTGTGTTGCCGTTCCCGGTCGCCGCGTTGAGCGGCGCGGGAGTGCGGCAGTGCTGCCAAGTTCGTTCACCTCAGGGGGAGTCAGCTCATGCGATCGATACGGCCGTCGTTCATCACTCGCCGAGGGAGGGGCGCGCGGCGCGGAACCTCCCCCCTGCCCGCGGCCGTCGCCCTCGCCGCGGTCCTCGCGCTCACCGCCACCGCCTGTGACTCGGGCGACGCGGACGCCGGTGGCGGCTCCTCCGCGACCGCCGCCGCTGGTGACGACAAGATCTCGATCCCGGACGACATCAAGGACCGTCTCAAGGAACGCGGGATCGACATCGACAAGTGGAAGGATGGCGCCTGGAAGAACTGGAACAAGGACGACTGGCTGCGCGAGGCCGAGGACTTCGTCAACCCGATCATCGAGGACCTGTGGGACCCGGACCGGATGCGCGAGGCCGAGGAGCCGGACAAGGGTGTCGACGAGGGTGACCTCTCCGGTGACCAGGGCGTGACCGACCCGACGCCGGCTCCGGTGAACGCGCAGGCCGTACCGGCCACGTACCACGACAGCGCGCCGACGGCCGGCAAGGTGTTCTTCGACTCCCCCGAGGGCACGATGGTGTGTTCGGCGACGGTCGTAGCGGACCCGGCCAACCCCGGTAAGTCCAACCTGGTGTGGACGGCCGGCCACTGCGTGCACGCCGGCAAGAGCGGCGGCTGGTACCGGAACATCGCGTTCGTGCCGTCGTACAACAACGACGCCATGGAGACGGCTCAGCTGGAGAGCGCCACCCGGGAGCAGGTCGCTCCGTACGGGGTCTGGTGGGGTGACTGGGTGCAGACCTCGGACCAGTGGATCGAGCAGGGCGGTGCGACCGGCGGGGACGGTGCCAGTTATGACTTCGCCGTCATTCATGTGACGCCGGAGGAGGGCAGCGAGGGCAAGTCGCTGGAGGAGATGGTCGGTTCGGCGTTGCCGGTGGACTTCAACGCTCCGGCCGTGCCGGAGGTGGACAGCATCACCGCGACCGGATACCCGGCGGCGGCGCCGTTCGACGGGCAGAAGCTGTACCAGTGCCAGGACAAGCCGGGACGGCTGTCGCTGAACAAGGCCGACCCCACTATGTACCGCATCGGGTGCACGATGACCGGTGGTTCGTCGGGCGGTGGCTGGGTCGCGAGGGGCTCGGACGGCAAGCCCGCGCTGGTCTCCAACACCTCCATCGGACCTGTGGAGTCGGGCTGGCTGGCCGGACCGCGGCTCGGCGAGGCGGCCAAGGGCGTGTTCGACGAGGTCAGCGGGAAATTCGCCGGCCAGTGATCGCCGGTGGCGGTGGGACCGGGAAACCTTCACGGTCCCACCGCCGTTCGCCCTCAACTCCCCGGGCATAGTGGGGTGTCGCGTGCCAGGGGCACGTCAAAATCAGTCAGAGCAGTTCTACGGGGGTCACCGCACCATGCGTTCCACACGTACCCGCCTCGCCGCCACCGCGCTTTTCGCGGCCGTGGCGCTGACCGCCACCGCGTGCAGCGGGTCCGGCGACGACAAGGCGAGTGACAAGCCCAGCACCTCTCAGGCCGCAGACCTGGGCAAGGCCGAGGTTCCACAGAGCATCGCCGACAAGCTGAAGGAAAACGGCATCGACGTCGACGCCTGGGCCGACGGCGGCTGGCAGGACTGGGACAAGGACAAGTGGCTCAGTGAGGCCAAGGACTTCGTCAACCCGGTGATCGAGGGCCTGTGGAAGCCCGACCGGATGCAGTCCGCGAAGGAGGCCGACAAGACGGTCTCGACGAAGGACGCCTCCGCCGACCAGGGCGTCAGCGACCCCGAGCCGGCGCCCGTGGAGGCGACCGCGGAGAAGACGCCGTACCAAAAGAACGCGGGCCCGGTCGGCAAGGTCTTCTTCGACTCCCCGGACGGTCCCGCGGTCTGTTCCGGCACGGTGATCAAGGACGTCAACAACCCGGGCAAGTCCAACCTGGTGTGGACGGCCGGCCACTGTGTGCACGCGGGCGGTAAGGGCGGCTGGTACCGCAACATCGTCTTCGTCCCGGCCTACAACGACCTGGGCAAGTCCGAGGCGGAGCTGGGCAACGCCGACTCCACGGAGATCGCCCCTTACGGCAACTGGTGGGCGGACTGGGCCTCCACCTCGAACGAGTGGATCCAGGGCGGCTCGGCCACCGGCGGCGCGGGTGCGGCGTACGACTACTCGGTGCTGCATGTGAAGCCGGAGCAGGGCGCCAAGTCGCTGGAGGAGACGGTCGGGGCCGCGCTGGACGTGGACTTCTCGGCGCCGTCCGCGACCGAGTCCGGCACGATGGGCGCCTGGGGCTACCCGGCGGCGCCGCCGTACAACGGTCTGAAGATGTTCAAGTGCCTCGACCAGCCGGGCCGCTTCTCACTGAGCCCGAGCCTGCCGACGATGTACCGGATCGGCTGCACGATGACCGGCGGTTCCTCCGGCGGCGGCTGGTTCCGGGTGGTGGACGGCGAGACCAAGCTGGTGTCGAATACCTCCATCGGCCCCGAGGACAACACCTGGCTGGCCGGGCCGCAGCTCGGTGCGAACGCCGAGGCGCTGTACCAGAACATGAGCAAGGCCTACGGCGGTCAGTGACGCCGCCGGCATGACGAAGGCCCGCCCCCGTGCGCGGCGCGCTACGGGGGCGGGCCTTCGTCATGGATCAGCCCGCGGGAGTGGGGACGTACGGCGCGAGATCCGCCGCCAGTGCCTCGTGCACCCGCACCTTGAGCAGGGTGCCCTCCGGGGTGTGCTCCTCGGAGATCACCTCGCCCTCGTCATGCGCGCGGGCGACCAGCTTGCCGTGCGTGTACGGCACCAGCGCCTCGATCTCGACCGACGGCCTCGGCAGCTCGTTGTCGATGAGCGCGAGCAGCTCGGTGATGCCCCGGCCGGTGCGGGCCGACACGGCGATGGAGCGCTTCTCGATCCGCATCAGCCGCTGGAGCGTCAGCGGGTCGGCCGCGTCGGCCTTGTTGATCACGACGATCTCCGGTACGTCGGTGGCGCCGACGTCCCTGATCACCTCGCGTACGGCGGCGAGCTGCTCCTCCGGGTTCGGGTGCGAACCGTCGACCACGTGCAGGATCAGGTCGGACTCGCCGACCTCCTCCATCGTGGAGCGGAACGCCTCGACCAGGTGGTGCGGCAGGTGCCGGACGAAGCCGACGGTGTCCGCCAGCGTGTACAGCCGGCCGCTCGGGGTCTCGGCCCGGCGGACGGTCGGGTCCAGGGTCGCGAACAGGGCGTTCTCGACCAGGACGCCCGCGCCCGTGAGGCGGTTGAGCAGCGAGGACTTACCGGCGTTGGTGTAGCCCGCGATGGCGACCGAGGGCACCTTGTGGCGCTTGCGCTCCTGGCGCTTGATCTCGCGGCCGGTCTTCATGTCCGCGATCTCCCGGCGCATCTTCGCCATCTTCTCGCGAATGCGGCGCCGGTCCGTCTCGATCTTGGTCTCACCGGGACCACGGGTGGCCAGGCCGCCGCCCTTGCCGCCGCCCATCTGACGGGACAGCGACTGACCCCAGCCTCGCAGCCGCGGCAGCATGTACTGCATCTGCGCGAGCGCGACCTGCGCCTTGCCCTCTCGGGACTTGGCGTGCTGGGCGAAGATGTCGAGGATCAGGGCCGTACGGTCGATGACCTTGACCTTGACGACGTCTTCGAGGTGGATGAGCTGGCCCGGGCTGAGCTCACCGTCGCAGATGACGGTGTCCGCGCCGGTTTCGAGGACGATGTCGCGCAGCTCCTCGGCCTTGCCGGAACCGATGTAGGTGGCGGCGTCGGGCTTGTCGCGGCGCTGGATCACACCGTCGAGCACCAGTGCGCCCGCGGTCTCCGCGAGGGCGGCGAGCTCCGCGAGGGAGTTTTCCGAATCCTGCACGGTCCCCGTGGTCCAGACACCGACGAGCACGACCCGCTCCAGGCGGAGCTGGCGGTACTCGACCTCGGTGACGTCCTCAAGCTCGGTGGAGAGGCCCGCCACGCGGCGCAGAGCCGCGCGCTCGGAGCGGTCGAACTGGTCGCCGTCCCGCTCTCCGTCGATGTCGTGGCTCCAGGCGACGTCCTCTTCCATCAGGGCATCGGCCCGAAGACCTTCGGGGTGGGTGTGCGCGAGGCGCTGCGTGTCCTGGGAAGGGGAAGAAGAGGAGGTCATTGGGTCCTTACGTCGTTGAGGATTCCTGTACGGCGGTCATTGTTCACAACGTACGGGTGCCCCGGGAGATTCCCGCGGAATCGCCCGCGCTTCCGGGCCCGTACCCGCGCCGACCTGAAGATGGTCGCACGGGACGGGCCGTCTCGTCATCGGCTTATTTCGCGGCCGGGGCTTTCACGGGAGCGACCGGCTTCCAGTCCGGGTGGCCGGGCATCGGCGGGGTCTTCTCGCCGTACAGCCAGGGCTGGAGGAAGCCGCTCAGGTCGCGCCCCGCGATCTCGGACGCGAGGGAGACGAAGTCGTCGGTGGTGGCGACGCCGTCCTGGTGGCGGGCGACCCAGACGCGTTCCAGGCGTTCGAAGGCCGGGCGGCCGATCTCCTGGCGGAGGGCGTAGAGGACGAGGGCCGCGCCGTCGTAGACGTTCGGACGGAAGATGCTGATCTTCTGGCCGGGGACAGGGGCCTTCGGCGCGGCCGGGGGGCCGCCTGCGGCGCGCCACCGGTCGGAGGCGCCGTATGCGGCCTTCATCCGGGCCGCCAGGGGTCGGTCGGCCTTCTCCTCCGCGTACAGGGCCTCGTACCAGGTGGCGTGCCCTTCGTTGAGCCACAGATCGGACCAGGTGCGGGGGCTGACGCTGTCGCCGAACCACTGGTGGGCCAGCTCGTGCACCATGATCGACTTCACGTACCAGGCGGGGTAGGCAGGCTCGGTGAACAGGTCTTTCTCGAAGAGGGAGAGGGTCTGTGTCTCCAGTTCGAAGCCGGTGTCCACGTCCGCCATGAGCACGCCGTACGTCTCGAAGGGGTAGCGGCCGACCCTCTCCTCCATCCAGGAGATCTGGTCCGGCGTCTTCTTCAGCCACGGTTCGAGGCGCTCGCGGTCCTTGGTGGGGACCACGTCGCGCACGGGCAGGCCGTGGGGGCCGGTGCGGCGCAAGACGGTGGAGCGGCCGATGGAGATCTGGGCGAGCTCGGTGGCCATGGGGTGCTGGGTGCGGTACGTCCAGGTCGTCGCCGCGCCGGCGCGGTCCACGTCGGTGGGCAGGCCGTTCGCCACGGCCGTATATCCGTTGGGGGCGGTCACCCTGATGGTGAACATCGCCTTGTCGGAGGGGTGGTCGTTGCCGGGGAACACCAGGTGGGCGGCGTCGGCCTGGTTGGCCATCGCCAGGCCGTCCGCGGTGCGCACCCAGCCGCCGTCGCGACCCTTGGCCGGCCTGGGGTCGCTGGTGTACCGCACGGTGATCCGCATCCAGCTGCCGGTGGGCAGCGGCTCGTCCGGGGTGACGACGAGGTCCTCGCCGGCGGTGGTGAAGGCGACCGGTTCGCCGTCCAGCTCCACGGACTCGATGTCGCCGTGGGCGAAGTCGAGGTTGACGCGGTCGAGGGTGGCCGTCGTCCAGGCGTCGATGGTGGTGACCGACTGGAGGGGCTCGCTGTTGGTGCCGGGATAGGTGAAGGAGAGGTCGTACGACGCCACGTCGTAGCCGGGGTTGCCGAGGTGGGGGAAGAGGCGGTCGCCGATACCTAGGGGCTCGGCCGGGGCGCCGGCGGCGAGGAGGCAGACGGTGACGGCCGAGGCGAGGAGGGCAGTGGCCTTGCGGGGCGTGTGCGGCATGGACCACCGCTACCAGCGGGGGCGGGCGGGGCGGCGGCGACGCGCGATCGGCCCACCCGAAAGGGGTCGTGGCCGCTGCGTCCTTACGACACTCCGGGCTGCGTCTGCGTCCGGCTCACGTCGTACACCCCGGCCACGTTCCGCATCGCCCGCATCAGGCCGGGCAGGTGCGTCGCGTCCGGGAGTTGGACGGTGTACGTGTGGCGGACCCTTTGCTGGGCGGGGGGTTCGACCGTGGCCGAGACGATTTCCGCGCCCTCCTGGGCCATCGCTTCGGTCAGGTCGGCCAGGAGGTGGGGGCGGACGAACGATTCGGCTACCAAGGTCACCCGGACTTCCGTCGTGTCACCCCAGCGCACCCCGATCTCCGGTCGGCCCGTGCTTTTCATCCGGGCCACCCCCGCGCACTCGACGCGGTGGACGGTCACCACTCCCCCGCGTACCGAGAACCCCGTGATCTCGTCCGGCGGTACCGGTGTGCAGCACCCGGCCAGACGTACCGTCGCGTCCGGCAGGTCGGCCACGACGTTCGCCGCGGGGCGGGTCGTGGGGGAGCCCTCCATGGACAGCGCCTCCGTGGTGGGGCGGGGCGTCGTCGCACCCTCGTCGGCGCGGCCCTCGTCGTCCTCGTGCGAGGGGTGGGCGGCCAGCCAGCGCTGGATGGCGATGCGGGCCGCGGCGGTGTGGGCGTGCTCCAGCCACTCCCTGGACGGCTCGGACGCCGGGTCCTGGCCCATGAGGAGCTGGACGGTGTCGCCGTCCCGCAGCACCGTGCTCAGGGTCGCCAGACGGCCGTTCACGCGGGCGCCGATGCACGCGTGCGCGTCCTCGCCGTACTGCGCGTAGGCCGCGTCCACGCAGGTCGCGCCCTCGGGCAGGCCGAGCGTGCCGCCGTCGGGTCGGAAGACGGTGATCTCGCGGTCCTGGGCGAGGTCCTCGCGCAGGGTGGACCAGAAGGTGTCGGGGTCGGGCGCGCCCTCCTGCCAGTCCAGCAGGCGGGAGAGCCAGCCGGGGCGGGTCGGGTCGGCGCGCTCGCCGTCGACGGGCTCGTCCGAGGACGGGGCGTAGGGGTTGCCGAGCGCGATCACCCCCGCCTCCGCCACCTTGTGCATCTGGTGGGTGCGGATGAGGACTTCGACGGCCTGGCCGTCCTCACGGGCCACCGCCGTGTGCAGGGACTGGTACAGGTTGAACTTCGGTACGGCGATGAAGTCCTTGAACTCCGAGACCACCGGCGTCATACAGGTGTGCAGTTCGCCGAGGACGCCGTAACAGTCCGCGTCCTCGCCCACCAGCACCAGCAGCCGCCCGAAGTCGGCGCCGCGCAGCCGGCCGCGTTTGCGGGCCACCCGGTGCACGGAGACGAAGTGCCGTGGCCGGATGAGCACTTCGGCCTGGATGTCGGCGTCCCGCAGGACCGTGCGCATCTCGTCGGCGACCTCGGCGAGCGGATCGTCCGCGCGGGAGGCGTTGTCGACGATCAACTCCCTTGTGTGCTCGTACTCCTCGGGGTGCAGGATCGCGAAGACCAGGTCCTCCAGCTCGGTCTTGAGCGCCTGGACGCCCAGCCGTTCGGCGAGCGGGATGAGGACGTCGCGGGTCACCTTGGCGATGCGCGCCTGTTTCTCGGGGCGCATCACGCCGAGGGTGCGCATGTTGTGCAGCCGGTCGGCGAGTTTGATCGACATCACGCGGACGTCGTTGCCGGTGGCGACGAGCATCTTGCGGAAGGTCTCGGGCTCGGCGGCGGCGCCGTAGTCGACCTTCTCCAACTTCGTTACGCCGTCGACGAGATAGCGCACTTCCGCACCGAACTGCTCGCCGACCTGATCGAGGGTCACCTCGGTGTCCTCGACGGTGTCGTGGAGCAGGGAGGCGGTCAACGTGGTGGTCTCGGCGCCGAGTTCGGCGAGGATGAGGGTCACCGCGAGCGGGTGCGTGATGTACGGCTCACCGCTCTTGCGCATCTGGCCTCGGTGCGAGGACTCGGCCAGCACATAGGCGCGGCGCAGGGGTTCGAGGTCGGCGTCGGCGTGGTGGGCGCGGTGGGCCTCGGCGACATGGCCGATGGCGTCGGGCAGCCGGTCACGGGCGGCCGGACCGAGCAGCGCGGCACGCCCGAGGCGTCGCAGGTCGATCCGTGCCCGCCAGCGCGCGGCTGGCCCGGCGGTCACCGGACCTGGCGTCGCGGGGTTCGTGGCCTCCGCACTCATGGGCACCTCCGGCTGCGTGGACCGGCGGACGGGGTGCCCCATGGCGGACACGGCTCAGGGGACTGGCAATCCCCCGTCCGGGCCGGTGCTTGATGCTACCGAGCCCATCACGCGCGGCTGACCGCCTCTCGCCGAGCGTGAAACGGATCACCCATTCGAGCGAAGGTTCGCAGGTTTACGGTTTCGAACCGTGCGACCTGGGGCCGACCGGGGATTCGATCCTCGACCGGGCGGGCGGGGAGGGAGCGCCTCCGCCGACCGGATGCCCGGCACACCGATATCAAGTCGTTGCCCGGCTCAGCGGGCGAGCGTCTCCAGCCAGTCGGCGTCGATGGTGCCCTCGGCGACGATCACCGCGGGTCCGGTCATCTCGATCTCGCCGTCCGGCCGTTCGGTGATCACCAGGGTGCCACCGGGCACATCGACGGTGTACGTCGCCGGCGTACCGGTCACCGCCGGGTCGGTGCCGTCCCGGCGGGCCGTGGCCACGGCGACCGCGCACGCGCCCGTGCCGCAGGAGCGGGTCTCACCGACGCCGCGCTCGTGCACACGCAGGGCGACGTGCCGGGGGCCGCGGTCCACCACGAACTCGACGTTCACCCCGTCCGGGTAGGCCGACGCCGGGCTGAACTGCGGCGGGGAGTACAGGTCGCCCGCGTGCGCGAGGTCGGCCACGAAGGCCACGGCGTGCGGGTTGCCCATGTTCACGTTCCGCGCGGGCCAGCTGCGCTCGCCGACGCTCACCGTGACGTCCCCTTCGGGCAGCCGCGCCTTGCCCATGCCGACGGTGACGTCACCGTCCTTGGCGAGGTGCACGCGCTTGACGCCCCCGCGCGTGGCGACCGCGAGGTCTCCCTCGGTGACATGTCCGGCGCGCTGGAGATAGCGGGCGAAGACGCGGACGCCGTTGCCGCACATCTCCGCGATCGAGCCGTCGCCGTTGCGGTAGTCCATGAACCACTCGGCCTCGGCCGCCATGTCCTTCGCCTCGGGGTGTGCGGCGGACCGCACGACGTGCAGCAGGCCGTCACCGCCGATGCCCGCGCGGCGGTCGCACAGGGCGGCGACGGCGGTGGCGGGCAGGTCGATGGCGTTCTCGGGGTCCGGGACGATCACGAAGTCGTTCTCGGTTCCGTGACCCTTGAGGAAGGCGATCGTGGCGCTCATTCCTCGATCGTACGGTGCCGCTCCGACACCGCCCAAAGCGGCGCCGTCGGCTCAGCGCAACCGCGCCACGCGCCACACCGCAAGCACGATCACCGCGGCGACCACCAGCACGTACGCCAGGACGACCCGCCAGTCCGGTCTGCGGCCCGAGCCGCGCTGCGGCAGCCCCGGCCACGTGTAACCCACGCGGCGCGCCGCCATCATGCCCCAGCCCGCCGCGCACGAGCAGATCAGCAGGCCCAGCATGGCGATCACCGCGCCGCTGTCGCCGAAGTCGAAGGCCAGCGGGAAGGCGAACATCAGGGAGCCGACCGCGGCCAGCGACACGATGGGGGCGAGCTGCCAGATACGCAGCTTGCGCTGCGGGCGCAGCTCGACCTCGACCTCGGGGCCGCTCGTGAACATCTCCTCCGGCTCGGGGCCGTCGGCGGTCACGCCGCCCTGCGTCTCGTCGGGCCCGTCCGGGCTCAGACGGTCGCCGTCCTGCTCCGGTTCGCCCCGGTCACTGGTGACGGGTTCGGTGCCTTGTGCGGTGTCGCGAGGGCCGGCCTCCATCGCCACGCGCCCTCCCAACTCGGACTCCACTTGGTCGATCGAAGCTCGATGATGGCACGGCGCCGGAGGCCACGATGACGGCCGGAGCGTCCCGATGCCAGGACGTGATCAGGCTGTAACCGGTCGTTCGACCAACGCCAGTGCGAGGTCCGGCAGTTCTGTGAGATCCGCCGCAGCCCCACTGAGCCAGTGCACCCGCGGATCGCGCCTGAACCATGAATCCTGCCGGCGCGCGAAGCGTTTGGTGGCACGGACGGTCTCGGTGCGGGCCTCCTCCATGGTGCACTCCCCGGCGAGCGCCGCGAGCACCTGCTGGTAGCCGAGCGCGCGCGAGGCCGTACGCCCCTCACGCAACCCCCGCGCCTCCAGGGCGCGCACCTCGTCGACGAGCCCCGCGTCCCACATCCGGTCGACGCGGCGGGCGATGCGCTCGTCAAGTTCGGGGCGGGCGACGTCGACGCCAATCTGCAGGGTGACGTAGACCGAGTCATGGCCCGGGAGGTTGGCGGTGAAGGGCTGGCCGGTGATCTCGATCACCTCAAGGGCGCGGACGATACGGCGGCCGTTGCTGGGCAGGATCGCGTGCGCGGCGTCCGGGTCGGCGGCGGCCAGCCGGGCGTGCAGCGCGCCCGAGCCGCGCAGGGTCAGCTCCTCTTCGAGCCGGGCGCGGACCTCGGGGTCGGTGCCGGGGAACTCCAGGTTGTCGACGGCGCCACGGACGTACAGGCCGGAGCCGCCGACCAGGATCGGCCAGCGTCCTTCGAGGAGCAGCGCGTCGATCCGCTCGCGCGCGAGCCGCTGGTACTCGGCGACGGACGCGGTGACGGTGACGTCCCAGATGTCCAGCAGATGGTGCGGGACGCCGGCCCGCTCCTCGGGCGTCAGCTTGGCGGTGCCGATGTCCATCCCTCGGTAGAGCTGCATGGAGTCGGCGTTGACGACCTCGCCGCCGAGCTCTCGGGCCAGGAAAACGCCCAGATCGGACTTTCCGGCCGCAGTGGGGCCGACGACGGCGATGACGCGGGGGGCGGAGGGTGTGCTGCTCACCGCCCCAGTCTCGCAAACCTCACAGGGTGGCCTCGAACGAGTTACGTGACGACGCCGGTCCGACGTCGTTGCCAGTTGCGAGGTTCGCGCCGCCGGTCCCCTGGAGGCGGCGGACCGGGCGACGCAAACGGACGCACCGGACGACGCGGGATTTCGCCCGCACGAGTAACGTATGGAGTTGATATGGGCGTTTTGGCACGGCTTCTCCGGAGGTCGAAGACTGCGGAGGAGACGTCGACCGCCGAGGCATCGGCCGACAGTCCGACGGCCGAGCCCGAGGCGGAGGAGACGGCTGAGGCGAACGAGCCGGCCGAGGGCTCGGGCAGGGTGCCGGAAGCCATCGACGGCGAGAGCGTCGAGATTCCCAAGCAGCAGTCCACCGACGAGGCGGCCGACCGAGAGGCCGGCGAGGGCGCCCGCACCTGAACGATCCCGCGTGGGAAGGTGAACGATGGGTCTCCTGGACAATTTGAAGGCCAAGCTCAGCCCGGCCAAGGGCAAGGTGTCCGACCTCGCCCAGCAGCACGGGGGCAAGATCCAGCACGGTCTGGACAAGGCCGCCAAGGTCGCCGACGAGAAGACCAAGGGCAAGTACAGCGACAAGATCCAGAGGGGCACGGGCAAGGCCAAGGACGCCATGGACCGACTCGCGCACAAGGACGACGGCACGGGCGGCGGCACGGGCGGCGGCACGGGCGGCGGCACGGGCGGCGGCACGGGCGGCGGCACGGGCGGCGGCACCCCGCCGCCGAGCACCCCGCCTCCGGCATCCTGAACACCGCAACACGGCACACCGACGGACGGCCGCGGAGCACACGCTCCCGGCCGTCCGCCGTTGTTCCGGGCGGCGCTACGACCCGGTGGCGCTACGACCAGGCCGGCGCTACGACCAGGTGGCGACGAGATACCCCACGCCGTACGGCGCGCTGTCGTACAGCAGCGCGCCGTACAGCCCGGCGTCCTCCGCGGCGCCCGCGAGCACCTGCCAGGGCGCCCGCCCCGACGCCTTCAGCTCGTACGCCAGCTCGGTGTCCAGCACCCTGAGCGCCGCCAGGTCCGCCGCGCCCAGCGCCCTCGCGACGGCCGCGTCGAAGGGCTCCGCGCGCTCGTCGAGGTAGCCGGGTGCCTTGAGCGTGCGGCAGGCGCTGGCGTCGCCCATCACCAGCATCGCCACCCGGTCCGGGCCCGCGGCGATCTCCCTTCCGACTTCAATACACCGCTCGGCGGCCAGAGGTTCCCCCACCCCGAGTCCCTCGATCCGGGCATCGGCCCACCCGACCCGCTCCAGCAGCCAGGCCGCCACCGCCAGCGAAGTCGGCAGTTCACGCGCGGACTCCGCCGCCGCCCTCCCCAGCTGTACGTCGAGATCGACACCGAAGCCCCGGAACGACCCCCGCGCCCCCTCCGGGTACGCCCCGCGCCCTTCCTCCCCGGCGGGCCCGACGACGAGCAGCCGGTCGGGCCGCGCGGCGGCGAGCACCCCGAGCGCGTCCGTACACGCGGCACGCGCGGCATCCAGCTCGGGCGCGGCACCCGCGGCGACCTCGGGCACGAGCACGGGCGGACAGGGACAAACGGCAGCGGCGACAAGCATGATCGGCAGCGTAGCCCCGTACGACCTCGGACGTCAGATGACGTAAACCCGCACGAACCACGGCCGTCAGGCGGCGTAAGCCCGCACGAACCACGACCGTCAGATGACCTAAGCCCGTACGAACCACGGCCGTCAGGCGGCGTAAACCCGCACGCCCACGGCCGTCAGTCGACCGCACAGCCCCCGGTGGCCGCTGGCAGTGGCTCCGGGACGCCGATCTTCGGCAGCCCCAGCATCACGCCCGCCGGCTTGGCCGCCTCGGCGGCGTTGCGCTTCTCCCAGGCGTCGCCCGCGCGCGTGGGGCGGACGAAGAGGACGTCGCCCTCGGCCAGGAGGTGGTGGGGGGCGGCGTAGGTGATCTCGACCGTGACCACGTCGCCGGGGCGGACCTGCTGGGCCGGCTTGGTGAAGTGGACCAGGCGGTTGTCGGCGGCGCGGCCGGAGAGGCGGTGGGTGGCGCCGTCCTTGCGGCCCTCGCCCTCGGCGACCATCAGCTCGAGGGTGCGGCCGACCTGCTTCTTGTTCTCCTCCCAGGAGATCTCCTCCTGGAGGGCGACGAGACGCTCGTAGCGCGCCTGGACGACCTCCTTGGGGATCTGGTTCTCCATGGTCGCGGCGGGGGTGCCGGGGCGCTTGGAGTACTGGAAGGTGAACGCCTGCGCGAAGCGGGCCTCACGGACCACGTGCATCGTCTGCTCGAAGTCCTCCTCGGTCTCGCCGGGGAAGCCCACGATGATGTCGGTGGTGATGGCCGCGTGCGGGATGGCGGCGCGGACCTTCTCGATGATCCCGAGGTAACGCTCCTGCCGGTAGGAGCGGCGCATCGCCTTCAGGACGGTGTCCGAGCCGGACTGCAGCGGCATGTGCAGCTGCGGCATCACGTTCGCCGTCTCCGCCATCGCCGCGATCACGTCGTCCGTGAAGTCGCGGGGGTGGGGAGAGGTGAAGCGGACGCGCTCCAGGCCCTCGATGTTCCCGCAGGCCCGCAGGAGCTTGCTGAAGGCCTCGCGGTCGCCGATGTCGCTGCCGTACGCGTTGACGTTCTGGCCGAGCAGCGTGATCTCGGAGACGCCCTCGGCGACCAGGGCCTCGATCTCGGCGAGGATGTCGCCGGTCCGGCGGTCCTTCTCCTTGCCGCGCAGCGCCGGGACGATGCAGAAGGTGCAGGTGTTGTTGCAGCCGACGGAGATCGACACCCAGGCCGCGTAGGCGCTCTCGCGCCGCGTCGGCAGCGTCGAGGGGAACGCCTCCAGCGACTCGGCGATCTCGACCTGTGCCTCCTCCTGCACGCGGGCGCGTTCCAGCAGCACGGGCAGCTTGCCGATGTTGTGCGTGCCGAAGACGACGTCCACCCAGGGCGCCCGCTTCACGATGGTGTCGCGGTCCTTCTGCGCGAGGCAGCCGCCGACCGCGATCTGCATACCGGGCCGTGAGGCCTTCCTCGGCGCGAGGCGGCCGAGGTTGCCGTAGAGCCGGTTGTCGGCGTTCTCGCGGACGGCGCAGGTGTTGAAGACGACGACGTCGGCGTCCCCGTCGGCATCCTCGGGGGCACGGACGTAGCCGGCCTCTTCCAGCAGCCCGGACAATCGCTCGGAGTCGTGGACGTTCATCTGGCACCCGTAGGTGCGCACCTCATACGTTCGCTTGACGTCCACGGTGTGGCTCCGGTCGATGCTGCTCATGCCATAAGGGTAAGGGCGCGCCGGGAGCACCCCTCCCGGGCGCCGATGCTCCCCGCACCGGAGGCCCGTTCGATGCCCTCTCCCCTGTCCTGGGACACCCCCGCCGCCGCGGCCGCCTATCGGAACCGTGACATGCGCCTGGCACGGCAGTTGATCTTCCCCGCGGTACTGGACCGAGTCGGCACCGCACCGCATCCCGGCGCGACCGTGCTGGACGTCGGCTGCGGCACCGGCGCCCTGTCCCTCGAACTGGCCGAGCGAGGCTGGACAGTGCAGGGCGTCGACCCCTCCGCGCACATGCTCGACATCGCCCGAGCCGACCGCCCCCACCCCCGCGTCGACTACCGCCGCTTCGACGGCCGCGCCCTGGACTGGCTCCCGGACGCCTGTGTCGACGCGGCCGTGTGCTGCCTGGTCTGCTGCACCGACCCCGACGACGGCCGCCTGGCCGCGCTGACCGCCCAGATCCACCGGGTG
This sequence comes from Streptomyces sp. P17, assembly GCF_032436805.1. NCBI lineage: Bacteria > Bacillati > Actinomycetota > Actinomycetes > Kitasatosporales > Streptomycetaceae > Streptomyces > Streptomyces sp. P17. Next base: position 173,871 of record NZ_JAVRBF010000002.1, read on the forward strand.
CTGCGGCCGGGAGCCCCGTACGTCCTCGCCGACCTCAACCCGGGCGCCGTCGGCGAGCGGTTCTCCACCCTTCGGTACGGCGATCCCGGCGCGGCCTACCCCGAGGGCGCACCCGTGCCGACGGTGCTGCTACAGCTCGACGGCGGCTCCGTCACCACGGCCTGCTCCTTCCGTCCCGCCTCGGCTTACGGCGCCCTGCTCACCGGGGCCGGCTTCCCCGCACCGGCCATGGAACTACCCCCCGCCGAGACCGGCGGCGCGCCGTACATGATCCTCAGCACCGTCCGCTGGCCCGGCTTCCGGCAGTACAGGGCGTCCGGAGTCCGACCCGACCCCATCCGGCCGGTGTACGCGATCCCGGCCGCGTCCTCGTCGTCGGCGCACTGCCCCTTGTAGTGGCCGTACGCGAAGTCCCCGCCCCTGGGCGCAGCTCCCCGGTTGTCGCCCCGGTCGAACCAGACCGTACGGCCACTCGTGCCGCCGGCGACGTCCGCCGTGCACAGCGCCGCGGAGACCGCCGAGCCACGGACGTTGTAGCCGGTGAGCAGGGAGCCGCCGGGGCACTGGAGTTCGGTGTAGCCGGACGCCCAGTCCTGCCGCACGTGCCGCTCGTCGACGACCACCTCGCAGGCGCCCGAGCCCGTTGAGAAGCCAACGTCCGAGCACAGGCGCCGGTTCCCGGTATGGCTGAGGCCCAACAGGCGCTGTCCGTCCGGGCAGACGGCCTTGCGGGCGCCGGGGTTCCAGTCGGCAACCTTGTCATGGCGGCGTCATGATGGCGCCGAACCCCTCGTCGGTCCATACCTTCGGCTCAGGGCTCGATGAGCCCCGCCCTTATCGCGTACCGCGTCAGCTCCAGCCGGTCCCGCACGCCCAGCTTCTGCAGCAGATTGGCCCGATGCCGCTCGACGGTCTTCGCGCTGATGAAGAGCAGCTCACCGATCTCCTTCGAGGTGTGCCCTTCGGCGACCAGCTTGAGTATTTCCTCCTCGCGTTCGGTCACGGGCCGCTCCGGCAGCCGGTCACCGCCGTGCAGCCGCTCCAGGTACGAGCGGACCAGGGCGCGTTCGGCGCCGGGATAGATGAACGGTTCGTCGCGTACGGCCGCCCGGCATGCCTCGACCAGATCGCGGTCGGCGACGGACTTGAGGACATATCCGCCGGCGCCCGCCTTCAGCGCCTCGAAGAAGTACTGCTCGTTGTCGTACATGGTGAGGATCAGGATCCGCACGTCGGGCAGTCGCCGGGAGAGTTCCCGGGCCGTCTGGAGGCCGGTCATCCGCGGCATGGCGATGTCCAGCACGGCCAGGTCGACCTCGTGGGACCGGGCCAGCGCGACCGCCTCTGCACCGTCGGCGGCCTCGGCGACGACCTCCAGATCCGGCTCACCGTCCAGGATGAGCCGCACGCCCCGGCGTACAAGGGTGTGGTCGTCGGCGAGGAGCACCCTGATCGGCGCAGCCATCAGTGACCGCCCACCCGCAGCCGTATCTCCTGCCCAGGCCCGACGGAGAGCTCCGCCCCCACCAGCAGCGCCCGCTCGCGCATCCCACGGATTCCCGCCCCCTCCGGCGCCGCCCCGAGTCCCCTGCCGTTGTCGCGTACGACCAGTTCGACGCCGTCGGCGAAGGGCCGGAGCCCGATCTCCGCGCGATCGGCGCCCGCGTGCCGGGCGCTGTTGGTCAGGCCTTCCTGGGCGACCCGGTAGAGCACGAGTTCGGACTCCTCGGTGAGCGGGGGCAGTTCGGCGGGGATGTGGTGGCGCACGGTCAGGCCGGGCGTGGTGAACTCGGCGGCCAGTGAGCGCAGGGCGCTGACCAGGCCGAGCTCCTCCAGGACCCCGGGGCGCAACCGACGGGCGATCCGCCGGATCTCGTCGAGTCCGGCCCGGGTGGCCTCCTGTGCCTGGCCCACCTCCTCGCGCAGTTCCCCGGGGGCCCGGTCGGCGACCCGCTTGAGCTGGAGCAGCACGGCGGTCAGCGTCTGGCCGACCTCGTCGTGCAGTTCCCGCGCGATCCGATGGCGCTCCCGCTCCTGCGCGGACAGCGCCCGGGCGGCCCCGGCGGCCCGCTCGCTCTGGAGCCGGTCGAGCATCGTGTTGTACGTCGTGATCAGTTCGGCCGCCTCGGACGGACCGGCGACCACCGCGCGGGCTCCGGGGCGCAGCAGGTCGGCGGCGGCCATGGCGCGGCCCAGCCGGTGCAGCGGGGCGAGCCCGAGGCGCAGCACGATCGCGTTGCCGAGCAGCAGCAGCGCGAGGCCCGCGACGACGACCAGCGCCTCGGCGGGCAGCACCGGCGTCGAGACGGTGACCGGGCCCAGGAGCAGCGCGGCGGCCACGACCAGGCCCACGGCGTTGAGCGAGAAGATCCGCCAGAACAGGGACACGGGCGCGTTCCGACTCCTTCCGGCTCTCCTGGGCACCGCCGTCACCAGCGTCGATGTTCGAGTCCGATCGCGTATATCCGTGCTGACACCCATATCGCCACCGTACGGGGGGCTGGCAGCATGCCGACCGAGCCGTTGGAACGATCACCAAGAGCGAGGGGAAGAAACGTGTCAGCTCCACGTCTGAGGGCGACGCCGCTGCCCGGTATCGGGGTCCAGTACGACCTCGTGACACGGGAACACCGCCATCTGTCCGTGGTGGCGCACCGCGACGGCGGCCGTACGGTGAACGTCTACCGGGCCGACGATCCCGACTCCTGCCTGCAGTCCCTGCGGCTGACAGGACCGGAGGCCGACTCGCTGATCGACGCGCTGAAACCGACCCACCACAGCGCGAGCCTGCTCTACACCACCGACCTGGGCCTGGTCGCGGAGCGGATCGAGGTGGCCGCGACCTCGCGCTGGAACGGACGGCTGCTGGGCGACACCCGGATGCGCACGGAGACGGGCGCATCCGTGGTGGCGGTGCTGCGCCGGGCCGAGGCGATCCCGTCCCCCGCGCCGGACTTCCGGCTGGTGGGCGGTGACACCCTGATCGTCATCGGCACCCGCGAAGGCGTGGACGCCGCCGCGTCGATACTCGGGCGGGAGTGAACCGGTGCACTCCGGCATCCTGCTGATCGAATTCGGTTCGATCATCCTCGGCCTGGGGCTGCTCGGCCGGGCCGCCGCCCGCTTCCGGCTCTCGCCGATCCCGCTGTATCTGCTCGCCGGTCTGGCCTTCGGGGAGGGCGGGCTGCTGCCGCTCGGGGCGAGCGAGGAACTGATCGCGGCGGGCGCGGAGATCGGCGTCATCCTGCTGCTGCTGATGCTGGGCCTGGAGTACACGGCCGGCGATCTCGTCACCAACCTCAAGGCCCACTACCCCGCTGGACTCGTCGACGGCGCCCTCAACGCCCTCCCCGGCGCGGCGACGGCGCTGCTGCTCGGCTGGGGCCCGGTGGCGGCCGTCGTCCTGGCCGGCGTCACCTGGATCTCCTCGTCCGGTGTCATCGCGAAGGTGCTGGGCGACCTGGGCCGGGTGGGCAACCGCGAGACCCCGGTCATCCTCAGCGTCCTGGTCCTGGAGGACCTGGCGATGGCGGTGTACCTGCCCATCGTCACCGCGCTGGTCGCCGGGGCGGGGCTGCTGGCGGGCAGCGTCACCCTGGCCATCGCGCTGGGCGCGGCGGGCCTGGTCCTGTTCGTCGCGGTCCGCTACGGCCGTGTCATCTCCCGTTTCGTCTCCAGCGACGACCCGGAGAAGCTGCTGCTGGTGGTGCTGGGTATGACCATCCTGGTCGCGGGCGTCGCGCAACAGCTCCAGGTGTCCGCGGCGGTGGGGGCCTTCCTGGTGGGCATCGCCCTGTCCGGGGAGGTGGCGGAGGGCGCGCACACCCTGCTCAGCCCGCTTCGGGATCTGTTCGCCGCGGTGTTCTTCGTCTTCTTCGGCCTGCGCACGAACCCGGCGAGCATCCCTCCGGTCCTGCTGCCCGCGCTGGCGCTGGCAGTCGTGACAGCGGCCACGAAGATCGGGACCGGCTACTGGGCGGCCCGGCGGGCGGGCATCTCGGTGAAGGGCCGCTGGCGCGCGGGCGGGGCCCTCGTGGCCCGCGGCGAGTTCTCGATCGTCATCGCGGGCCTGGCGGTCAGCGCGGGCGTGGAACCCTCGTCCCTGGGCCCCCTGGCCACGGCCTACGTCCTCATCCTGGTCATCGTCGGCCCGCTCACGGCACGGTTCACCGAGCCGGTGGCGATGTGGTGGGTGGAACGGCGGACGGCGGCGCAGAAGCGGGAGGAATCCCGGCACTACGAGGAATCGGAGGCCCCGGTGGCCGACCTCTAGCGCTGCCGGACCGGCGGGCGAGAGGTGCCGCCCCTGGTCAGGGAGGCGCAGCGGCTGGCAGTATCGCCCGCATGCCCACGCTCCTCCCGCCTGTCGGCAGGCGCCGCGCCCTCCAGGGCGCCGCCGCCGGCCTCGTCGCGCTCGGGCTGCTGCTGTGGTGGCTGCTGCCCCTGGGCGAGGAGCCACCGACCGGGACGATCACGTTCAGCACGGGGACGCGGGCCGGCGTCTACTACGAGTACGGCGAGCGGCTCCAGAAGGAGCTCGCCAAGGACATGCCCGGCCTGGAGGTCAAGCTGGTCACCAGTGCCGGCTCGCAGGCGAACGTACGGAGCGTGGCGACCGGGAAGGCCGACATCGCCATCGCCGCCGCCGACGCGGTGGACACGTACGAGACCGACGGCGGCGCCGGTGCCGACCGGCTGCGCGGGGTGGCCCGGCTGTACGACGACTATGTGCAGCTCGTCGTCCCGCCGGACTCCGACGTCGAGTCCGTCGCGGATCTGCGGGGCAAGCGGGTGGCCATAGGGCTGCCGAACTCGGGTGTGCGGCTCATCGCCAACCGGGTGCTGGAGGCGGCGGGCATCGACCCGGAGAAGGACATCACGCCCCGGTCGGACGGCATCGACACCGGGCCGAAGCGGCTGGGGTCCGAGCTCGACGCGTTCTTCTGGTCCGGCGGGCTGCCCACGCGCGGGCTGCGGGAGCTCGCCGAGACCTCCGCCTTCCGGTTCGTGCCCATCGAGCCCGCCCTGGTCGCCCGGGTGCACGCCCAGGGCGGGGCCACCCGCTACTACCGGGCCACCAACATGCCGGAATCGGCCTACAAGACCATCCAGAACGGCTCCACGGTCGCCACGATGGCCGTGTCCAACCTGCTCGTGACCCGCAAGGACCTCGACCCCCGGCTCACCGAGTGGCTGACCCGGACCGTGCTCGACAGCCGTGACGGCATCGGCGCGAACGTCCACTCCGCCCAGCTGGTCGACGTCCGCACCGCGATCTACACCGACCCGCTCCCGCTGCACGAGGGCGCCCGGCGCTACTACCGCTCGGTCAAGCCGTAGGCCCGCTCCTGGGCACCCGCACCGTCACCCTCAGACCCTGCGGCTCATGATGCGCGTACGCGATCGAACCGCCGCCCACCGAGAGCAGCGCCCGGGAGATGGACAGGCCGAGGCCGGAGCCCTTGACGTTCTGATGGCGGCCGCTGCGCCAGAAGCGGTCGCCGACGCGGGCGAGCTCCTCGTCGGTGAGGCCGGGCCCGTGGTCGGCGACCACGACGGTTGCGGTGCCGCCGTTGGACGCGACCGCCACCTCGACGCGCTCGCCCTGCGGGGTGAACTTCACGGCGTTGTCGATCACCGCGTCCAGCGCGGACGACAGCGCCACGGGGTCGACCCACGCGGTCGTGGCCGGGCAGTCCCCGGTCAGCTCGACCCCCTTCGCCTCGGCCGTCGGCGACCAGGCGGCGACCCGCTCGGCGGTCAGCGCGCCGATGTCGGTGAGCCGCAGATCGGCCGCGGTGTGCTCGGCGAGCGCCAGGTCGAGCAGATCGTCCAGGACCTGGGCCAGACGCTTGCCCTCGGCCTGGACCGAGGCGATCTCCTCGTTGCCCTCGGGCAGTTCGAGGGCGAGCAGTTCGATGCGCAGCAGCAGCGCCGAGAGCGGGTTGCGCAGCTGGTGCGAGGCGTCGGCGACGAACGCGCGCTGCTGTTCCAGCACGTCCTCGACGTTGTCCGCCATCTCGTTGAACGACCGGGCGAGCCGCCTGAGTTCCGGCGGTCCGCCGGCCGCCGCGACCCGGGACTTCAGGGCGCCGCTCGCGATGGCATGCGTGGTGGCGTCCAGGACCCGTACGGGTCTGAGCACCCAGCCGGTGAGCCGCAGCGCGGCGCCGACGGCGAGCAGCATCGCGGCGAACTCGCCCGCGGCGATGACCATCCAGCCATACAGGATCCGCGAACGCATCTCCCCGGTGGGCGAGTCGGTGACGACGACCGCGACGACATCGCCGTCCCGGACGACCGGTGAGGCGACGACAAGACGGCCCCGCTGCCAGGGCCACACCTGCTGCGGATCGTGGCTGCGCCGGCTGAGCAGGGCCTCCTCGAAGGCGTCGCGCACCTCGCCCGCCTCGGGCAGGAACCAGGTCTCCGGCGCGTTGGCCAGCGGGGTGTCGCCGGGCAGGAAGACGCCCGCGCGGATGCCGTAGACGCCGTAGTAGCTCTCCAGCTCCCGGCTCAGGGTGCGGCCCTCGTCGCGCGGGCCCTCGGGGGGGTCCATCACGGACCGGGCCATGGCCGCGAAGTACGCCGTGTCGTCGATCCGGTCGACGACCACCTTCTGCTGCTGGGCGGCGGCCAGGCTGACGGCGAGCGGAACCCCGAGCGCCAGCAGGACGGCCGCCATCAGGACGATGAGCAGCGGGAGGAGCCGAGTGCGCACCCGTACCCGCTAGGCGGCCGGGGCGACGAGGCGGTAGCCGACCCCGCGCACCGTCTCGATCAGGGCCGGCATCCGCAGCTTGGCCCTGAGGGAGGCCACATGGACCTCCAGGGTGCGTCCGGTCCCCTCCCAGCTGGTCCGCCACACCTCGCTGATGATCTGCTCGCGGCGGAAGACCACGCCGGGCCGCTGGGCGAGCAGGGCCAGCAGATCGAACTCCTTGCGGGTCAGCTGGACGACCGAGCCGTCCACGCTGACCTGCCGGGTGGGCAGCTCGATGTGCACGGAGCCCAGACGCAGCACGGTGTCGCCGCCGGACGCGGGGTCCTCCTGGACGGTGCGCCGGCTGACGGCGTGGATCCGGGCGAGCAGCTCGCCGGTGTCGTACGGCTTGACCACGTAGTCGTCGGCGCCGAGGTTGAGGCCGTGGATGCGGGAGCGTACGTCGGAGCGGGCGGTCACCATGATCACCGGGGTGCTGGTGCGCTTGCGGATCTTGCCGCAGACCTCGTAGCCGTCCTGGTCGGGCAGGCCCAGATCGAGCAGGACGACGCCGAAGCCGGCGCCCTCCGGGACGAGCGCCTGCAGGGCCTCCTCGCCACTGCGGGCGTGCGTGACGTCGAAGCCGTGCCGCGCCAGAATCGCGGACAGGGCGGCGGCGACATGGTTGTCGTCCTCGACGAGGAGCAGTCTCATCCCGTCCCCCTCCTGTTCATCGGCCGTACGGGTGACCTCACTACACACGATGTGTGCACGCGCGCGTGCACCATGGCAGTCACGCTGATGGACGACGGCGCCGTCAAGTGGGTTCCGGTTGCGCGGGGCTTGTCGTTATCCACCCGGTACGCGCCCAGCTCGCAAGTGCTACGACACGTGTCTGATTGCTACCGGATCGTGATGCTCAAATTCCCCTCAGGACTAATGACGCAGGTCGGATACGGTTATTAGTGTCCTCCGAAACCGAGGAGGACGGAGCCTGAGAGCGATGACCGAAGTATCGGTGGCCAAGGAAGACGTGGCTGCGACCGGCGACCTGGTCGTCCTGAAGAGTGTCAACAAGCATTTCGGCGCGTTGCACGTGCTCCAGGACATCGACCTGACGATCGCCCGCGGCGAGGTCGTCGTGGTCATCGGGCCCTCCGGGTCCGGGAAGTCCACCCTGTGCCGCGCCATCAACCGCCTGGAGACGATCGACTCGGGGACGATCGTCATCGACGGCAAACCGCTGCCCGCCGAGGGCAAGGAGCTGGCCCGGCTGCGCGCCGACGTCGGCATGGTGTTCCAGTCGTTCAATCTCTTCGCGCACAAGACCGTGCTCGAAAACGTCATGCTGGGCCAGATCAAGGTCCGCAAGACCGACAAGAAGAAGGCCGAGGAGAAGGCCCGCAAGCTGCTCGACCGGGTGGGTGTCGCCAACCAGGCGGACAAGTACCCCGCCCAGCTCTCCGGCGGCCAGCAGCAGCGCGTGGCCATCGCACGCGCACTGGCGATGGATCCGAAGGTCATGCTCTTCGACGAGCCGACCTCGGCGCTCGACCCGGAAATGATCAACGAGGTGCTGGAGGTCATGCAGCAGCTCGCCCGGGACGGCATGACCATGATCGTCGTCACCCATGAGATGGGCTTCGCTCGTTCGGCCGCCAATCGAGTGGTGTTCATGGCGGACGGGCGAATCGTCGAAGAGGCTGTGCCGGACCAGTTCTTCAGCAACCCCCGCAGCGACCGCGCCAAGGACTTCCTGTCCAAGATCCTGCACCACTGACGACGCACCGACGTCCACGAACGGCCCTGCGTCACCCGCACTGACGGCTCGCATCTCTTCACCAGACAAAGGATGTTCACCATGAAGCTCCGCAAGGTCACCGCCGCGGCGGCCGCTGCGCTCGTGCTGTCCCTCACCGCGACCGCGTGTGGCGGCGGCGACGACAGCGACAGCGCCGACACGGGTTCCGGCGGTGGCGACAAGATCAAGGTCGGCATCAAGTACGACCAGCCGGGTCTGGGCCTGAAGGAGCCCGACGGTTCCTTCTCCGGCTTCGACGTGGACGTCGCCACCTACGTGGCGAAGGAGCTCGGTTACGAGCCCAACCAGATCGAGTTCATCGAGACCAAGAGTGCCGACCGCGAGAACGCCCTCGCCCGCGGCGACGTCGACTTCATCGCGGCCACGTACTCGATCACCGACGAGCGCAAGGCGAAGGTCGACTTCGCCGGCCCGTACCTGCTGGCCCACCAGGACCTGCTGGTCAAGTCGGACTCGGACATCGCCGAGGGCACCGACCTCAACGGCAAGAAGCTCTGCTCGGTCACCGGCTCGACCTCGGCGCAGAACGTCAAGGACGAGATCGCTCCGAAGGCCCAGCTGAAGGAGTACGGCACGTACTCGGAGTGCATCGCCGGTCTGCAGAGCGGCGCCGTCGACGCCGTGACCACCGATGACTCGATCCTCGCCGGCTTCGCCGCGCAGGACCAGTACAAGGGCCAGTTCAAGCTCGCCGGCCTGAAGCTGAGCAACGAGAACTACGGCATCGGCGTCAAGAAGGGCGACACCGAGACCGTGAACAAGATCAACGACGCTCTGGAGAAGATGGTCAGCGACGGCGCCTGGGACACGGCCGTCAAGGACAACTTCGGCCCGGCCAACTACAAGAACGAGCCCGCCCCGAAGATCGGCAACATCGTTCAGTAACGCGGATTCCGCTCACGCGCCGCCGCCGTCGGCCCGACCTCACGGCGGCGGCGCGGCACGTCAGTACGGCGGCGGCCTGACACGACCGCCCGTACACCACGTACGCCACACACCCGGAAGCGCGGGAGATCGTGTTCGACTTTCTTTCTGACTATGACGACCCGAGCCTGCTCGGCGCCTTCTGGGTGACGGTGCAGCTCACCTTCTTCTCGGCCATCGGTTCCCTGATCTGGGGCACCCTGCTGGCGGCCATGCGGGTCAGCCCGGTTCCTCTGATGCGCGGCTTCGGCACCGCCTATGTGAACATCGTCCGGAACATCCCCCTGACCGTCATCATCGTCTTCACCTCGCTCGGCCTCGCCGACATCTTCGGGATGACGATGGGCGCGCCCGACGACTTCGAGGCCCAGGGCTTCCGTCTGGCGATCCTCGGTCTGGTCGGATACACGGCCGCCTTCGTCTGCGAGGCGCTGCGCTCCGGCATCAACACCGTGCCGGTCGGCCAGGCCGAGGCGGCCCGCGCCCTCGGACTGAGCTTCCGACAGGTGCTCAGCCTCATCGTCCTGCCACAGGCGTTCCGCTCGGTCATCGGCCCGCTCGCCAACGTCCTGATCGCGCTCACCAAGAACACCACGGTGGCCGCCACGATCGGCGTGGCGGAAGCGGCCCTCCTGATGAAGGAAATGATCGAGAACGAGGCTCAGACGCTGCTCATCGGCGCGATCTTCGCCTTCGGTTTCGTGGTACTGACCCTGCCCACCGGCCTGATCCTCGGCTGGCTGAGCAAGCGACTGGCGGTGAAGCGGTGACCTCGGTTCTGTACGACGCCCCCGGCCCGAAGGCCAAGCGGCGCAATGTGATCTTCTCGATCGTCTTCTTCGTCCTGCTGGCCCTGCTGGTCTGGTGGATCTGGACGGTGATGGACGACAAGGGCCAGCTGGAGTGGGCCCTGTGGGAGCCGTTCTTCACCGAGTCCGAGGCCTGGACCACGTATCTGCTGCCCGGTCTGGCGGACACCCTGAAGGCCGCGGCGCTGGCCATGGTCATCGCGCTGCCGCTGGGCGCCGTCTTCGGCATCGCCCGGATGTCCGACCACCGCTGGGTGCGGATCCCGGCCGGTGCCGTGGTGGAGTTCTTCCGCGCCATCCCGGTGCTGCTGCTGATGCTGTTCGCGAACGAGTTCTTCGCCCGTTCCACGGACGTCAGCAGCGCGGAGCGGCCCATGTACGCGGTCATCACCGGTCTGGTGCTGTACAACGCCTCGGTCCTCGCCGAGATCGTCAAGGCCGGCATCCTCGCCCTGCCCAAGGGCCAGACGGAGGCCGCCAAGGCGATCGGTCTGCGCAAGGGCCAGACGATGACGAGCGTTCTGCTGCCGCAGGCGGTCACGGCGATGCTCCCGGCGATCGTCAGCCAGCTGGTCGTCATCGTGAAGGACACCGCGCTGGGCGGCGTGATGCTCGGCTACACCGAGCTGCTGAACGCGCGCGGCACGCTCGCGGCCAACTACGCCAATGTCATCCCGAGCTTCATCGTGGTGGCGGTCATCTTCATCGTCATCAACTTCATCCTGACCAGCTTCGCCGGCTGGCTGGAGCGCAGGCTGCGGCGCAGCAAGCGCTCCACGGGAGCGGTCCTCGGCGCCGAGGACATGGAGGAACTCAACCCGGCGGCGGTCGGCGGCTCCTTCGGGACCGGCGGCGAGGGCGGCGGACCGGGCGGCTTCGGCGGCTTCACCTACCCGCCCAAGAACAAGTGACGCACGGTCAAGTGACCTGAGCGACACGCGAGACATGGCGTGAACGACACGGAGGCAGTGGCATGATCGCCACTGCCTTCCGTCACTTGACGCAAGCACCGGCAATGGGTTGCATACGTTCTGTGATCGTGCACCCTGCTCCAACCTCCTGTTCACACACGTCCCTCGGGGCACCGCTGCGGGCAGGGGGCACCACGCCGTGGACCCGGTGATCATCGTCGGAGCGGGGCCCGTCGGGCTCACGCTCGCCCTGGCGCTGGCGCGTCAGGAGGTGCCGTCGGTCGTCCTCGACGAGGGGCCCGGCAAGGACGAACCCCGCCTCGCGCGCACCGTCGTGCTGCGCGAGGACACCGCCGCCCTGCTGGAGCGGCTGACCGGTCTTCCGGTCGCGCAGGCCGGCTGCCGTTGGGCCGGATGGCGGTCGATGCGGCGCAAGCAGGTGATGCGGGAGGTGTCTTTCGAGGACGCGGCCGGGGAGGGGTCCTTCGACGGCTCGGGCCGCGAGGGGACCGCTTACGGCGCCTACGGCTCGGTGCGTGAGGGGTCCCCCTACGACTCCGCCGCCCCCGTGCACATCGCCCAGCACGTCCTGACCGGCGCCCTGCGCGCGGCCCTGGCCGGCGAGCGGCTGGTGAGGATCGCCGTCGACAGCCGTCTGGACGGCATCGAGCAGGAGCCCTCCGGCGTCACCGCCCACACCCGCGGCCCCAAGGGCACCTGGTGGCGCGGGAGTTACCTGGTCGGCTGCGACGGCCCCCGCTCCACCGTGCGCAAGCTCCAGGACATCCGCTTCCCCGGCCGTACGGCGGTGGAGCGACACGCCGTCGCCGCACTGCGCGCGGAACTTCCTTGGTCCGACGAGGCGTTGCTCCATCGGATGCCGCCGTGGCGGACGTCGGGCCCCTCGGGCGGGGAGGTGGTCGGCCGCCCGCTGCCGGACGGCGCCTGGCGGCTCGACTGGCTGCTCCCGCCGGGCAAGGACCTGGTCACTCCCGAGCTGCTGGTGGCCCGCGTCCGGGAGACACTCGCGGGGTGGACGGGCGGCTCGACACCGCCGTACGAACTCCTCGACACCGGAGTCCATACGGTGCACCACCGGCTGGCGCGGCGCTGGCGGGCGGGGCGGGTGTTTCTCGCCGGGGACGCGGCGCACCTGCTCGGGGCGCTCGGCACACAGGGGCTCGACGAAGGGCTCCGGGACGCCGACAACCTCGCCTGGAAGCTGGCGCTCGCCTGGCATCACGGGCCGCACGAGGCGCTGCTCGACAGCTACCAGAGTGAGCGGCGCATGGTCGTCGCCGCCCGGCTGCGCGCCGCCGACCAGGCGCTGCCGCTGCTGCGCGGCGGCGGGGGCATCAGGGCGTACGTGCCCGGCTCGGCCCGGGGCCATGACGCGCTGCTCGCGGAGGGCCACTTGGGGCGCGGGACGCTGGGCGCGCCGGGGGCGTACGCCGACTCGCCGCTCGCGCCCCGGCATCTGGAGGGCGAGGTGACCGTCGACACCGCGGTGGGCGCGCCGGTCGCCGATGTACGGGTGACCGCGGAGGACGGCTCGTTCGTACGGCTGCGGGGGCGGCTCGGGCGAGGGGCGCTGCTGGTGCTGCTGATCGCGCCGGGCACGGGGGTGTGGGACCGCAAGCACTGGGTGACCGCCGGGATCATGCCCCGCCTCGCGGCGGCCGTGACGGCGCTGCCGCATCCCGCGGAGCTGCTGGTCGCCGAGAGCTACCCGGGCGCACCCGCGCACACCGTCCTGCTCGTCCGGCCCGACGGCCATCTGGTCACGGCGCTGGGCGGGGTACGGCCCGCCGACCTCTACGCGGCCGCGGAGGCGACGCTGGGCGGTCCCGTGGAGGCGGGGGCGGAGGCTACGGCGGGGTCGCGCTGAGCGGTCCCGCTGGTCCGCGGGTCGCGCGCCGGGAGGCTTCCGTGGGCCCACCGTCCACATGCTGACGGTGAGTTGACCGGCCCACACCTCCATGGTGTACTCCGGATCGTGACCGACACCTGTGTGCACCTGTGGCGGAAGGTCCATGTGGACCTCGTCCGCTACGCGGGCTGCATGTGTACCCGGTCCTGCTGAATTCGCAGATCTCCCCCTTTCCGCGTGCGGCCCCTGTGCCCTCACGCGCTCCTCGCGAACACTCATCAGGACGGTCGAAGTGTCTGTCTCCCCTTCTGGTTCTGTTTCTGTTTCCACCGCCACCGCTCCCACACAGGCGGATCTCCTCGACTTCGTACGGCGTACGGCCGCGGATGCCGAGCTGGTCGCCTCGCTTCCGCTCGACCCCGAGGGCCGCACCTGGGTGCGTCTGGAAGGGCCCGCCGGGAGTGAGGCCTGGCTGATCGGCTGGCCGCCGGGCTCGGGCACCGGCTGGCACGACCACGCGGACTCGGTCGGCGCGTTCCTGACGGCGGCCGGTGAGCTGAAGGAGAACTCGCTCGCCGCCCGGCTGCCCACCGACGGCTGGAAGACCCTCGAACTCAGCGAGGACGTCGACCGGGAACGCAGGCTGTCGGCCGGCAAGGGCCGCTCCTTCGGCCGCCACCATGTCCACGAGGTCCTCAACGAATCCCCCGACCGGCATGCGATCTCCGTCCACGCCTACTATCCGCCGCTGCCCCGGATCCGCCGTTACAGCCGGAGCGGGCCGATCCTGCGGCTGGAGCAGGTGGAGAGGCCGGAGGACTGGCAGTGACCGGGTTCGGCGAACGGCCCGTGGGGATCGACGAGTTGCTGGAGCGGGTCCGCGCGACCTACGCGCGCGTGGAGCCCCACGAGGCCTACGACGCCGTCCGGTCCGGCGAGGCGCTGCTGGTGGACATCCGGTACGCGGCGCTGCGGGAGCGGGACGGGCTGGTTCCGGGCGCGCTGGTGGTCGAGCGCAATGAGCTGGAGTGGCGGCTGGATCCGTGGGGCAGCCATCGGGTTCCCGAGGCCGGCGGCCATGACCTGCGGGTGGTGCTGTTCTGCAACGAGGGGTACGCGTCCAGTCTGGCGGCTGAGTCGCTGCACCGGCTGGGGCTGCGCCGGGCGACCGATCTGGCCGGGGGGTTCCAGGCATGGCGGGCGGCGGGGTTGCCGGTGACGGACCCCGGACGGGGCGCGCCTCAAAGGACGTCCGGCGGACAGTAGAGCGGTGCCGTGTCCGCGTTGCTCTTCGTCACCAGACGGACCGGCGTGTGGGCGATTCCCGGCCGCGTCCCAGTCCCGTAGGAGGGAGATCGTGTTCGTCACCGCCCGTTCGCGGTGTCCGCGGCCGAGTTGGCGACGGTCGCCGCGAACCGGGCGTCCTTGAGCGCGGCCAGCTCCTCGTCGGTGCCGTTGACCGTGACGATCCTGACGGCCTCGGCGCCGGCCGCGTGCCGGGGATCTACGACGTGTCCTCTCGGGGACGACCGAGGTGAGGAAGACCGGGACATCGGCGTCGCGTGCCTTGGCGATGTCGGCCCGGAGGGCGTCGACGTCCACCGTCTGCACGGTGATCGCGTCCACCTCCCGGGCGATCATGTCCTCGATGTGGGCCAGCTCGGTCCCCGCGTCCTGGCGGGGGTTGGCGAGGTGGAGCTCGGCGAGGTTGTTCCGCGCCGTGTCGTCGACGCCCGCCTCCAGGCAGGTGTGGAACGGCGAGGTGCCGCCGTTGACGAACCCGAGCGTGAGGGGGCCGGCGACCCGGTCCTCGGTATCCGGTCCCAGAACCTCACAACCACTGAGGATGAGGCTTCCGGCGAGCACCGGCACGGTCAGCGTTCTTCGGCGGCGGACGGAACAATGCATCGCGGGCTGCCTTTCGGAACGCCCGGATTGCGGGTCCGTGCGGGAGTCGTCAGGGTCAACTCGTCGGTGGGGGCCACAGACCTGGAAGCCCACAGGCTCGAACGTCCGCGCGATGACGGCAGACGGCACAGCCACCGGGAGCCCGCTCAGCCCTCCCGGGAACGCAAGGCAATGCTGCGCCGGATGCATCCGGCGGGGCAGCTCACGCCCTGCGTCAGAACCCCTCGCCCTCCAGAAACTCCGTCTCCTCCCCCTCCGCTTCCAACGCCTGCCGGACCACCCGCAATGCCATCCCCTCGGGATACCCCTTGCGGGCCAGCATTCCGGCGAGACGGCGCAGGCGCTTGTCGCGGTCGAGACCTCGGGTGGACCGGAGCTTGCGGTCGACGAGTTCGCGCGCGGTCGCCTCCTCCTGCTCGGAGTCGAGCTGACCGACGGCCGCGTCGATCAGCGAGGAGTCGACGCCCTTGGTCCGCAACTCCTGGGCGAGCGCCCGCCGGGCCAGTCCTCGCCCGTGGTGCCGGGACTCCACCCAGGCGTCCGCGAACGCACCGTCGTTGATCAGTCCGACCTCCTCGAACCGCGACAGCACCTCCTCCGCGGCCTCGTCCGGGATCTCCCGCTTGCGCAGGGCGTCGGCGAGCTGCTTGCGGGTGCGTGGAGTCCCGGTGAGCAGGCGCAGGCAGATCGCCCGTGCCCGCTCCACCGGGTCCCTCGGGGGCTCCCCCTTCTCGGCCCTCGACGAGGCAGAGGTGCCTCCGTCCTCACCGGACGGCTCCTCGCGACCGCGCCGACGACGCCCTCGGGCGCCGCCCGCGCCACGAGCCCCGCCGGCTCTCCGGCGCGCACCGCCGGCGAGCTCATCGGCCTCCGACGCCGGGCCTCCGTCTGCCCGGTGCCCGCCGCCGTACGGTCCGTCCATGCCAAGGGCGCCGTCTTCGCCGTACGGCCGGTCCGCGCCCCGCGCGTCTTCGCCGTACGGCCCGCCCACGCCATGCCCGTCGTCGTACTCGCCACCGTCCATCCCGGCGGAACCTCCCACGCCTGTCCCGTCCCGCTCACGCGGCGGGTCCGGGTAGACGTGCTCGGCCCAGTCGGTTCGTCGCGTCACGGGTCAGCTCTTGGCGGCGGCGGCCTTGGTCTTGGCAGCCTTGGCCGCGGCCGGAGCGGGTACCGTCTGGGCCGCGTCGTCCGCGGCGGCGGCACCCGCGGCGTCCGCACCCGGCTCGGCGGCCGGCTCCTCCGGACGCACGCCGACGCCCAGCTTCTCCTTGATCTTCTTCTCGATCTCGTTGGCCAGGTCGGGGTTGTCCTTCAGGAAGTTGCGCGCGTTCTCCTTGCCCTGACCGAGCTGGTCGCCCTCGTACGTGTACCAGGCGCCGGCCTTGCGGACGAAGCCGTGCTCCACGCCCATGTCGATCAGGCCGCCCTCGCGGCTGATGCCCTGGCCGTAGAGGATGTCGAACTCGGCCTGCTTGAAGGGCGGCGCGACCTTGTTCTTGACGACCTTGCAGCGGGTGCGGTTGCCGACCGCCTCGGTGCCGTCCTTCAGGGTCTCGATGCGACGGATGTCGATACGCACCGAGGCGTAGAACTTCAGCGCCCGGCCACCGGTCGTGGTCTCCGGGGAGCCGAACATCACGCCGATCTTCTCGCGGAGCTGGTTGATGAAGATCGCGGTGGTCTTCGACTGGTTGAGCGCACTGGTGATCTTCCGCAGCGCCTGGCTCATCAGACGGGCCTGCAGACCGACGTGGCTGTCGCCCATCTCGCCCTCGATCTCCGCGCGCGGGACGAGCGCCGCGACGGAGTCGATGACGATGAGGTCGAGGGCGCCGGAGCGGACCAGCATGTCCACGATCTCCAGGGCCTGCTCGCCGTTGTCCGGCTGGGAGAGGATCAGGTTGTCGATGTCGACGCCGAGCTTCTTCGCGTACTCGGGGTCGAGGGCGTGCTCCGCGTCCACGAAGGCGACCTGGCCGCCCGCCTTCTGGGCGTTCGCCACCGCGTGCAGGGTCAGGGTCGTCTTACCGGAGGACTCCGGTCCGTACACCTCGACGACGCGACCGCGCGGCAGGCCGCCGACGCCGAGCGCCACATCGAGCGCGGTCGACCCGGTGGGGATGACCTCGATGGGCTCGTTCGGCCGCTCGCCCAGGCGCATGACCGCGCCCTTGCCGAATTGCCGTTCAATCTGTGCGAGCGCGGCGTCCAGGGCCTTCTCGCGGTCGGTTCCTGCCATGGGTTCCACCCGATTTGCTTGAGTCGATCGCTTCACGTCAAAGACGCTAACGCCTGCCACTGACAATGCGCCCCGACGCCCGTCCGGCCTGTGGATAACTCGGGCACTTCCCTGTCTGAACCAGGGCAAACCACCCGCCGAGAGCCCCGCCGGAGATTCCATAAGAATGGATGTTCGATTTTTGTGTCAAGCGCACCACGCGAGCGTCGGACGGGGGGGTGGGGGCGTCCACGGGTGGGTGCTTCAGCCGATCTGCTCGGCCAGTCCGACGACGATGCCCTCGGGGCCGCGCACGTAACAGAGCCGGTAGACGTCCTCGTACCGCACGATCTTGCCGACGAGACGGCCGTCGACGCGGCCCCCGAGGTGCTGGACATCGCCCGCGCGCGTGCCCCCATGCCCCACGTCCGCTTCGTGCAGGCCGATGTGTTCCGCTGCCGGCCCGCGCGCCGCTACGACACGGTGTTCTTCGCCTTCTGGCTCTCCCATGTCCCGCCGACACGGCTGTCCGGCTTCTGGAACGGCGTCGCCGCCATGCTCGCGCCGGGCGGCAGGGCGGTCTTCGTCGACGACGGCCCGGTCGCGGCAGCGGCCGAGGAGGGCCTCACGGAGGGACCTGTTCCCACCGTGCTGCGCCGGCTCGGGGACGGCGGCCGGTACCGGATCGTGAAGGTCTTCCACGACGCCCGGACCCTCACGGAGGACCTCACGGCCCTGGGGTGGACGGTCCGCGTCCGGCCCCTGGGCGCGAACATCGTCGGCATCGCGGAACCATCTGGTTCTATCGTGCAGGCATGACCATCGAGGTTCGCCCCGCGTCGGTCTTCGAGGACGTCAGGGCCGTGCTCGGCCCGAAGTCGCCCGGAGCCAACGTCTGCTGGTGTCTGAGCTACCGGATCCCGTCCAAGCTCAACAACGAGCTGCGCGGTCCGGCCCGGGGTGAGTACGTCGCCGAGCTGTGCCGGGCCGACCCGCCTCCCGGGGTGATCGCCAACGACGGCGACGAGCCGGTCGGGTGGGCCGCCGTGGCCCCGCGCGCGGAGAGCTCCTTCGCCCGCAACCGCAAGATCCCGCACGTCGACGATCTGCCGGTCTGGTCGCTGTGGTGCATCCGGGTCCGCCCCGGCCATCGCAAGCAGGGAATCTCACACGCCCTCATCGAGGGCGCGGTGGAGTTCGCCCGCGCGCACGGCGCACCGGTCGTCGAGGCCTACCCCCTCGACAACGGCGAAGCCAAGGTCGACCTGACGATGGCGTACGCCGGTCTGCGCAAGAACTTCGAGCGGGCCGGATTCGTCCACGCCGCCGACACCACCTCGGTGCTGGCCGGTCACCCCCGCATCCTGATGCGGCTCGACCTGCGCTGAGAGATCAGCCCTTGTCGGTCTTCGGAGTGGCTTCTCCCGGCCGCCGGGCCCATATCCGACGCGCGCGCGTGAGCAGACCCGGTCCCTGTCCCCGGTGCCCGTGCACACGGGGGTCGTCGGTGACGTCGTACCGCTTCACATACGCCCCCAGGAAGGCCTGGAGCGTGGCGACCGCCGGGATCGCGATCAGCGCGCCCACCGCTCCCAGGAGGGCGGTGCCGGCGACGACGGAACCGAAGGCGACCGCGGGGTGCACATCGACGGTCTTCGCCGTCAGCTTGGGCTGGAGCACATAGTTCTCGAACTGCTGGTAGATCACGACGAAGATCAGCACCCACAGCGCGTACCAGGGATTGACCGTGAAGGCGATCAGCATGGGCAGGGCGCCCGCGAGATACGTACCGATGGTGGGGATGAACTGCGAGACCAGGCCCACCCAGACGGCCAGCACGGGCGCGTACGGCACGTCCAGGGACTCCAGCAGGACGAAGTGGGCCATCCCGGAGATCAGCGCCATCAGTCCGCGTGAGTACAGATAGCCGCCGGTCTTGTTCACCGCGATCTCCCACGCGCGCAGCACCTCGGCCTGCCTGGCGGGCGGCAGCACGGAGCACAGGGCGCGGCGCAGTCGCGGGCCGTCCGCGGCGAAGTAGAACGAGAACAGCGTGATCGTCAGCAGTTGGAACAGACCGCCGATGACCTGGGCGGACACATCGAGGACGCCGGTCGCGCTGTTCTGCACGTAGTTGCGCAGCCAGTCGGAGCGCAGCAGGCCCTCCTGGATGTCCACCCGCTTCAGGTCGGTCTGGAAGTGGGTGTTGATCCAGTTGATCACGGAGTCGAGGTAGTCCGGGAATCCCTCGACCATCGTGATGATCTGGCCCGCGAGCATCGAGCCGAGCAGCGTGACGAAGCCGGCGGACACCACCATCACGGCGAGGAACACCAGCGCGGTGGCCAGCCCCCGGCGCATCCCTCGGGCGGCCATCCAGCTCACCGCGGGCTCGATGGCCAGGGCCAGGAAGAAGGCGATCAGGATGTTGATCAGCAGCCCGGTGAGCTGGTGGAAGGCCCAGCTGCCGAGCTGGAACGCACCGACGAGCGCGAGCGCGAGCACCATGGCGCGCGGCAGCCAGCGCGGCATGCGCGCATTCGGCTGCGCGGCGGCGCCGTCGGCCGGGGGCCGGGTCGGCGGCGTCGTACCGAAGGGAGAGGCGTGCTGGGCCAGCTGCCCGGTGTCGTCAGTGGGTGCCACGGAGCAAGTCTCGCCCACGCCACCGACAATCGGATGCCGTCCTGCGATCTTCGTGACGTGTCAGCGCTGTTCCTGTGGCACGTTCATGACGTGGCAGACGATCCGCCACACGTCCTTGGCCTCCCAGCCGGCCTCCAGCGCCTCGTGCACGGTGCGCCCGCCGAGCTCCGACATCACGTGATCACGCGCGAAGGTCTCGGCGTATCCCGACGTGCCGAAGTGCTCCGCCATCCGCTCCCAGAAGACCGTCAACCTCATGCCATCAGTATCCCGCCCCTGAGGGTGGGCCCGAGCCGGGACCCCTCGCCGGGGCCGCGTTCCGGCCTACGGTCTGACGCATGGCCGAAACCGGAGCTTCCCCACTCCCCCCGACGCCCCCGGCGCACTCCCCGCTCTTCCGCGCCGAGCAGTTCGTGTGGCTCACCGCGCGCGTGCTGGAGCAGCGCCTGTTCGCGCACCACTTCCTGCACGGCGCCGCCGATCCGGTGGAGACGGCGCTGGACGCCTACCGCAATGACGACGGCGGTTACGGTCACGCGCTGGAACCCGATCTGCGCGGCCCGGTCAGCCAGCCGCTGCACACCGCGCACGCGCTGCATGTGCTGGACGCGGTCGGACGCTGTGGCGGACAGCGCGTGGAGCGCGTGTGCCGCTATCTGACTTCGGTCTCCACCGCGGAGGGTGCCCTGCCGACGGTCCATCCCAGCCAGCGCGGCTACCCGGCGGCGCCGTTCGTCCCGATCGTGGACGACCCGCCGAGCGAGCTCCTGGCCACCGGACCGGTGGTGGGGGTGTTGCACCGCAACGAGGTGTGGCACGCCTGGCTGTTCCGGGCGACGGACTTCTGCTGGCAGGCGGCGGAGTCCCTGGAGAAATCCCATCCGTACGAGATCGAGGCCGCGGTCGCCTTCCTGGACTCCACGCCCGACCGCCCGCGCGCGGAGGAAGCCGCGGACCGGCTCGGCCGCCTGGTGCGCGAACACCGGCTCGCGGCCCTGGACCCGGACATCCTCACCGCCTACCCGGTGGCCCCCGGCTACGCCCCCGCCGAGCACCACTTCCCGCACGACTACGCGAAGACTCCGCGTTCGCTGGCCCGCGCGTGGTTCACCGATGACGAGATGGCCCGCTCGCTGGACTTCCTCGCCGCCGAGCAGCAGGAGGACGGCGGCTGGCCCGTCCGCTGGCGCCGATGGGCTCCGGCCCCCGTTCTGGAGGCGCGCCCCCTGGTGACGATCGAGGCACTGCGCACGCTGCGGGCGTACGGCCGGGCCATCGGATG
This sequence comes from Streptomyces sp. P17, assembly GCF_032436805.1. Taxonomy (NCBI): domain Bacteria; kingdom Bacillati; phylum Actinomycetota; class Actinomycetes; order Kitasatosporales; family Streptomycetaceae; genus Streptomyces; species Streptomyces sp. P17. Next base: position 194,964 of record NZ_JAVRBF010000002.1, read on the forward strand.
AGCCCTCACATCCCCAACGCCCGTACCCCTGCCGTAACCACCACAGCCGCCCCCACGACCACCAGGAACGGTGCCCGCAGCACCAACGCCACGGCCGCCGCAGCGAGCCCGGCCGCCCTCGCGTCCAGCACCAGCGTCCGCCCGTCGGCGAAGGTCTGCTGGGCCGTGAGGGCGGCGAGGAGCGCGACGGGCAGCAGCGCGGCGAGCCGCCTGACGAGGGGCCGCTCCAGGACCCCCGCGGGCACCAGGAGCCCGGCGAGTTTGACGGCATAGCAGCCGACGACGGTCAGCGCGATGGCGGTCCAGATGTTCAACGCTCCCCCTTGCTCGCCTCGCGCCGCCCCTGGGCCCACAGCACGGCTGGTGCCGCGAGCGCGGCCACCAGCACGGGCACGCCGGCGGGCAGGACGGGCAGCAGCCCGAGCCCCAGCACGACCGCGGCTCCGGCGACGGCGCGCTCGGTGGTGCTCGTCAGCATCGGCGCGAGCAGCGCCAGGAACACGGCGGGCCCGGCCGCGTCGAGGCCCCACGCGTCGGTGTCCCCGATGGCCTCGGCGCCGAGCGCCCCGGCCAGGGTGGTGAGGTTCCACAGCGCGTACAGGCTGAGCCCGGTCACGACGAACCCGATCCGCGCGGCGCGCCGGGTGGGCTGCGCCAGCGCGACGGCGGCCGTCTCGTCGATGACCCATTGGGCGGCGAACGGCCGCACCGCGCGCGGGAGGGCGAGCACCTGCGACAGACGCAGCCCGTAGAAGGCGTTGCGCACCCCGAGGAAGAAGGCCCCCGCGGCCGCCGCGACCGGCCCGCCGCCCGCCGCCAGCGCCCCGACGAGGGCGAACTGGGACGCACCGGTGAACACCAGAAGGCTGAGCGCACAGGTCTGCAAGAGCGTGAGCCCGCTGCCCGCCGAGGTCACCCCGAACGCGAACCCGGACAGCCCTACGGCGACTCCGACCCCGAGCCCGTCCCGTACGACGGCGGCGTCCGGCTTGGCTCCGCCGTCCCGTATGTCTGTGAGTGTTGTGTCTGCCACGCCTCGGACGGTAGGAGCAGCCGCCCCTGCGGGTCTTGTACGTTCTTGCGCTCGCGCTGGTAGGCGCCCGGGGGTACGCCCACGATCCGGGTGAAGTGCCGGTTCAGATGCGGTTGGTCGGCGAAGCCCACCGCGACGGCGGCCTCGGCGGGCGCCACGCCCGTGTCCAGCAGCCGGCGCGCCTGCCGTACCCGGGCGTCCGTGAGCCAGGTGTGCGGTGGCATCCCGTAGGCGTCCCGGAACGCGCGCAGCAGCGCGAACGGGCTGGTCTTCAGTTCACCGGCGAGCTTCTCCAGGGTCGGCGGCTCGGCCATCCGTTCCTGGAGCACGCCACGCGCGCGTGCCGCGATTCTGGCTCCCGCCGTGCGCACCTCGCGCTGTGGCAGCGCACCGCCGTTCAGCCGCAGCAGCCGGGTCACGGCGACCCGGAGGAGTGTGTCGGCGGCCAGGGCGTTCCTCTCGTCGGCGGCGCGCAGCACCTGATGGACCAGGGACACGGCGTAGGGGTCGTCGAGGACCGGGGAGACGAAGCCGGGGGTGCCGCGGATCGCCGTGGTCTCGGCCGCGATCTCCGCCACGAGCTCGGGCGACGGGTACACCGCCCCGTACCTCCAGCCCTCCGGTACCCCGGCCCGCCCCGTGTGCGGGGTGTCGGGGTTGACCAGCGCCAGCGCTCCGGCGCCCGCGTACTGGTCGGAGCCGCGATGGTGGAAGACCTCGACCCCGTCGGCGATGGCGGCGATCACGAAGTGCTCGTGGGTGTGCCGGACGAACGTCTTGCGGATGTACCGGGCCCGCAGCAGGTCCACACCGGGCAGCTCGGCGTACTGCCAGTGCCGCGCCCGCTCGCTCGATCCCGCCATGCCCCCATTCTCACCGCACCCGCCACGGATCACGTTCCCGCAGGTCAGCGTGATTGTCAGTGGCCGGGTGCAGGATGGACGCATGGTCAGCTCCGCGCATCGAGCTCTGGACGGCTTCTCCCCCGCCACCCGCGGCTGGTTCACGGGGGCCTTCTCCGCGCCCACCGCGGCCCAGGCGGGCGCGTGGCAGGCCATCGGCGAGGGCTCGGACGTCCTGGTGGTGGCCCCCACCGGGTCGGGCAAGACGCTGGCCGCGTTCCTCGCCGCCCTGGACCAGCTGGCCTCGACACCCCCGCCCGCCGACCCCAAGAAGCGCTGCCGCGTGCTGTACGTCTCCCCGCTGAAGGCCCTGGCGGTGGACGTCGAGCGCAACCTGCGCAGTCCGCTCACCGGCATCCGCCAGGAGTCCGTGCGCCTGGGCCTGCCCGAGCCGGAGGTCAAGGTCGGCATCCGCTCCGGCGACACCCCCGCGGCCGAGCGCCGCGCCCTGTCCACCCGTCCCCCGGACATCCTGATCACCACCCCCGAGTCCCTGTTCCTGATGCTGACCTCGGCCACCCGCGAGGCACTGACCGGTATCGAGACGGTGATCCTGGACGAGGTGCACGCGGTCGCGGGCACCAAGCGCGGCGCCCATCTCGCGCTCTCCCTGGAGCGCCTGGACGAACTGCTGCCGAGGCCCGCCCGCCGTATCGGCCTGTCCGCCACGGTCCGGCCGGTCGACGAGGTCGCCCGCTATCTCTCCCCGCGCCGCAAGGTGGAGACCGTCCAGCCGAAGTCGGGCAAGGAGTTCGACCTCTCCGTGGTCGTCCCTGTCGAGGACCTGGGCGAGCTGGGCGGCTCCCCGGTGGCCGACGGCACTGAGGGCGGGGAACGCCCGTCGATCTGGCCGCATGTCGAGGAGCGCATCGCCGACCTCGTCCAGTCCCACCGCTCCACCATCGTGTTCGCCAACTCCCGCCGCCTGGCGGAGCGCCTGTGCAACCGCCTGAACGAGATCGCGTACGAGCGGGCCACAGGCGAGCCCCTGGACGAGCACCACGCCCCCGCCGAGCTGATGGGCGGCTCCGGGGCCGCCCAGGGCGCCCCGCCCGTCATCGCCCGCGCCCATCACGGCTCGGTCTCCAAGGAGCAGCGCTCCCTTGTCGAGGAGGACCTCAAGGCGGGCCGGCTCCCCGCCGTCGTGGCCACCTCCAGCCTTGAACTGGGCATCGACATGGGCGCGGTCGATCTGGTCGTCCAGGTGGAGTCCCCGCCCTCCGTGGCCTCGGGCCTCCAGCGCGTGGGCCGCGCGGGACACCAGGTGGGCGCGGTCTCGACCGGTGTGGTCTTCCCGAAGTACCGCGGCGACCTGGTCCAGGCGGCCGTGGTCACCGAGCGGATGCTCACCGGCTCGATCGAGTCGCTCCGCGTCCCGGCCAACCCCCTGGATGTGCTGGCGCAGCAGCTCGTCGCCATGACGTCGATGGACACCTGGCAGTTCGACGACCTCCTCGCGATGGTCCGCAGGGCCGCCCCCTTCGCCTCGCTGCCCGAGTCCGCGTTCACGGCCGTCCTCGACATGCTCGCCGGGCGCTACCCCTCGGACGCCTTCGCCGAACTGCGCCCGCGCGTGGTGTGGGACCGGGTCGCCGGCACCATCACCGGCCGCCCCGGCGCCCAGCGCCTCGCCGTCACCTCCGGCGGCACCATCCCCGACCGCGGTCTGTTCGGGGTGTTCCTCGCCGGATCCGACCCCAAGAAGGGCGGCGGCCGGGTCGGCGAGCTCGACGAGGAGATGGTCTACGAGTCACGCGTTGGCGATGTCTTCACGCTCGGCACCAGCTCCTGGCGCATAGAGGACATCACCCGTGACCGTGTCCTGGTCTCGCCCGCGCCGGGCGTTCCCGGCCGGCTCCCCTTCTGGAAGGGCGACCAACTGGGCCGCCCGCTCGAACTGGGCCGCGCGGTGGGCGCGTTCCTGCGCGAGGTCGGCTCGCTCACCAAGGAGGACGCCCGGCTGCGCCTCCTCGCGGCGGGCCTGGACGCCTGGGCCGCCGACAATGTCCTGTCCTACCTGGACGAACAGCGCGAGGCCTGCGGCCACATCCCCGACGACCGCACCATCGTCGTCGAGCGCTTCCGCGACGAGCTCGGCGACTGGCGGGTCGTCGTGCACTCCCCCTTCGGCGCCCAGGTGCACGCCCCCTGGGCCCTGGCGCTCGGCGCCAAGCTCTCCGAGCGGTACGGCATGGACGCCCAGGTGATGCACGCCGACGACGGCATCGTGCTGCGCCTCCCGGACGCCGACCTGATGGGCCTGGACCTGCTCGACCAGGAGCCCATGAAGGCGGGCACGGAGTTCGACGCCGACCAGGCCCCCGTCGGCGCCGCGGATGTCGTCTTCGACAAGGGCGACGTCGATCAGATCGTCACCGACCAGGTCGGCGGCTCGGCGCTGTTCGCCTCCCGCTTCCGGGAGTGCGCCGCGCGCGCCCTCCTCCTGCCGCGCCGCAACCCCGGCAAGCGCACCCCGCTGTGGCAGCAGCGCCAGCGCGCGGCCCAACTGCTCCAGGTGGCCAGCGAGTTCGGTTCGTTCCCGATCGTCCTGGAAGCGGTCCGCGAATGCCTCCAGGACGTCTTCGACGTCCCCGGCCTCACCGAGCTGATGGGCGACCTGGAGTCCCGCAAGGTGCGCCTGGTCGAGGTCACCACCCCCGAGCCCTCCCCCTTCGCGCGCTCCCTCCTCTTCGGCTACGTCGCCCAGTTCCTGTACGAGGGGGACTCCCCGCTCGCCGAGCGCCGCGCCGCCGCCCTCTCCCTCGACTCCCGGCTGCTGGCCGAGCTGCTCGGCCAGGCGGAGCTGCGCGAACTGCTCGACGCGGAGGTGCTGACCGAGCTGGAGCGGGAACTCCAGTGGCTCACCGAGGACCGCCGCGCCAAGGACGCCGAGAGTGTCGCGGACCTCCTGCGCCTCCTCGGCCCGCTCACGGACGCAGAACTGGCCGAGCGGGGCGCGGAACCCGAGTGGGCGCAGGAGCTCGCCGGAGCCCGCCGAGCGATCAAGGTCCGTGTCGCCGGTGCCGACCACTGGGCGGCGATCGAGGACGCGGGCCGGCTGCGCGACGCCCTGGGCACCGCACTGCCGGTCGGCGTCCCGGAGGCCTTCACGGAACCGGTGAAGGACCCGCTCGGCGACCTCCTCGCCCGCTACGCCCGCACCCATGGCCCGTTCACCTCGGTCTCCGCGGCGGCCCGCTTCGGCCTGGGCGTGGCTGTCACCGAGGGCGCCCTCCAGCGGCTCGCGGCGGCGGGGAGGGTCGTCCAGGGCGAGTTCCATCCGGCCGGGATCGGCCAGGAGTGGTGCGACGCGTCGGTGCTGCGTCGCCTCAGGCGCCGCTCCCTGGCCGCTCTGCGGCACGAGCTGGAGCCCGTTGCCCCGGCCGCGCTCGCCCAGTTCCTCCCGCAGTGGCAGCACATCGGCAAGGGGCACGGGCTGCGCGGCATCGACGGACTGGTGCGCGCCATCGAGCAGTTGCAGGGCGCGTCAGTGCCCGCCTCCGCCCTGGAGAAGCTGGTCCTGCCGTCCCGGGTCGCGAACTACACGCCCGGGATGCTCGACGAACTGACCGCCGCCGGAGAGGTGGTGTGGGCGGGCGCGGGTGCCCTGCCCGGCAAGGACGGCTGGGTCTCCCTGTACTTGGCGGACGCGGCTCCTCTGCTGCTGTCCGCGCCCCACCCCCTGGAGCTGACCGCGCTCCACCAGTCCGTCCTGGACGCGCTGTCCGGGGGCTACGGCCTGTTCTTCCGGCAAATCGCCGACCAGGTCCGCGCCACCACCCACCCCGACGCCACCGACCCCCAACTCGCCGACGCCATCTGGGACCTGGCCTGGTCGGGCCGGTTGACGAACGACACGCTGGCCCCGATGCGCTCGCTGCTGGGCTCGGGCCGCACCGCGGGCTCCACGGCCCACCGCGCCAAGCGCACGATCCCGCGCGGGCGCTACGGCTCGCTCACAGCCGCGGCCCGCCCCGCCTCCCGCTCGGGCCCGCCCACCGTCGCCGGGCGCTGGTCCCTGCTCCCCGCCCACGAACCCGACACGACCGTCCGCGCACATGCCCTGGCCCGTACCCTCCTCGACCGGCACGGCGTGGTGACCCGGGGCGCGGTCTCCGCGGAGGGCGTCGAGGGCGGCTTCTCGGCGACGTACCGCATCCTGTCCGTCTTCGAGGAGAGCGGTCAGGCCCGACGCGGCTATGTGGTGGAGGGCCTCGGCGCCGCACAGTTCGCGATGGACGGCGCGGTGGACCGCCTGCGCGCGGTGTCGAACGCCCGCGACCGGGGCGAGACCATGCCGGCACCGGCCGCGCCCTTCCCGACGGACGCCTTCCCGACCGACCCCTTCACAGACCACGGTTTCGCCGAACACTTCGACGACGGCACCCCCCACACCCCCACCAGGCCGGACGAGTACATCTCCCCCCGCGACTTCCCCCCGCCCCCGAACCGCCGCCGCACGACCCCCGACTCCCGTGCCGTAGTCCTCGCCGCCGCCGACCCGGCGAACGCGTACGGCGCCGCCCTCCCCTGGCCCGAACCCCCCACCGGCGCCGGACACAAACCGGGTCGCAAAGCAGGCTCGCTCGTGGTCCTGGTCGACGGCGAGCTGACCCTCTACATGGAGCGCGGCGGCAAGACCCTGCTGGCCTGGCCCGCCGCCCCGGACGAATCGCCGACGGACGACCCCCGCCTCCAAGCGGCCGCCGACGCCCTGGCCGCGGCAGCCCGCGCGGGCTCCCTGGGCACGGTCACCGTCGAACGCGTCAACGGCGCCTCGGCCCTGACGTCCCCCCTCGGCGCCCTCCTGGAAGGAGCAGGTTTCATCGCCACGCCCCGAGGCCTGCGCCTGCGCGCGTGATCGAGTCCACGAAGACCATGACAGCCTCATCGCCCCCTCGTGACCGAGCGGGCCGCACCCCAGCCCACGCGCATGCGTCTGATCCGCACGCCCAGGCCGCATGCCACCCTTGACCCATGCCCGAAGGTGACACGGTCTGGCAGGCGGCACGGCGCCTGCACGCAGCCCTCGCGGGCAAGGTGCTGACCCGCAGCGACTTCAGGGTGCCCAAGTACGCCACGGTCGACCTCACCGACCGCACCGTCCTGGACGTCACCCCGCGCGGCAAGCACCTCCTCACCCGGGTGGAGGGCGGCCTGACCCTGCACTCGCACCTCGGCATGGACGGTTCCTGGAAGGTGTACGCCGACCGTCAGCGCTGGACCGGCGGCCCCACCCACCAGATCCGCGCGGTCCTCGCCACCGCCGACCGCACCGCCGTCGGCTACCGCCTCCCGGTCCTCGAACTGCTCCGCACCATCGACGAATCCCGGGCCGTGGGCCACCTCGGCCCCGACCTCCTGGGCCCGGACTGGGATCCCGACCAGGCCCTGGCCAACCTCCTCGCGGACCCCGCCCGCCCTCTCGGCGAGGCCCTCCTCGACCAGCGCAACCTCGCCGGCATCGGCAACATCTACAAGAGCGAGCTCTGCTTCCTCCTCGGCACCACCCCCTGGCTCCCGGTCGGCGCTCTCCCGCCCGACCGTGCGGCGAAACTCCCCGCCCTCGCCAGGAAGCTCCTGGAGGCCAACCGTGACCGCCCGGTCCGCAACACGACGGGCACGAGCGGCCGCCGCGGCCAGGACCTCTTCGTCTACGGCCGTGCACCCCGCCCCTGTCTGCGCTGCGGCACCTCGATCCGTTCCGCCAACCAGGGCGACGGCTCCCGCGAACGCCCCACCTACTGGTGCCCGAGCTGCCAGACCGGCCCGGCCCCGACACCGGGACATCACCGCCGTACCACCAATTGACGGTACGTCAGAAACAGTCGGAAACACCGATTGACGGCCCGTCAGAAACCCTCGTACCGTCCCTTCATGGCCGTCAGCGCGTACGACCTCTCCGGACGCACCGCCTTCGTCACCGGCGCCGCGAGCGGCATCGGCCGCGCCTCGGCGCTCCTGCTCGCGGAAGCCGGCGCCACCGTGCACTGCGCGGACCGCGACCCGCAGGGCCTGCACGAGACGGCGACGCTGATCAAGGACCGGGGCGGCACGGCCCACACCCACCCCCTGGATGTCACGGACCGCGCTCAGCTCAAACAGGCCGTCGAATCCTGTGAGCGCCTGGACGTGCTGGCCGCGGTCGCCGGCATCATGCACAGCAGCCCGGTCCTGGAGACAACGGACGAGGACCTCGATCGCGTCCTGAGCGTCAACTTCAAGGGTGTCCTCTACGCCTGCCAGGAGGCCGCCCTCCTCATGCTCTCCCGGCGCGTGCGGGGCAGCATCGTCACCATGGCCTCGGGCGCAGTCGACACCGGCGGCCCCGGACTGCTCTGCTACGGCGCGGCCAAGGCGGCCGTCGTCCAGCTGACGAAGACGCTCGCGGCCGAGGTGGGCCGGCACGGCATCCGGGTCAACGCCGTGGCGCCGGGCTGGATCCGCACGCCCATGACGGGCCGTCACGACGACGAGGCACAGGCGCACACGGAGGCGCTCATGACGCGTATGGCGCCCCTGGGCCGCGTCGGCGAACCGGAGGACGTCGCTCACGCGGTGCTGTATCTGGCCTCGGACGCCTCGGCCTTCACGACGGGTCAGATCCTGCGTCCGAACGGGGGTGTGGCGATGCCGTGGTGACCCCGGCCGCCCGCCACGCCTGCACCCACCGCCCCGTGGCCAGCGCGCCCGCGGCCCGCGACTTCGGCACACAGTGCACCGGCAGCAGACTCAGCCCCCACCCCCCGGCGGCGATCGCGCCCTCGACCGCTCCGGCGTCCGGCGCCAGGGCGAGTCGCAGCACGGCCCACCACCACAGCGCCCCGAGCCCGAGCGCCACCCCCCAGCGCACTATCCCCGCCATGACCGCCACCTCCAGCCCGCCGAACAGCCCGAAGCTAGATCACCACCCGCACCCACCGGGAGGGCGCGCCGGCGGCACACGGAAGCAGCGTCATCCGTTCTCGGCCTGGAACATCCAATGGTGTTTCTCCAGGTCCGCCGTGATGGTGATGAAGATGTCCTGGCTGACGGGGTCCGCCTCGCCGGTCGCCCCGACCCGTTCCCGCATCCGGACGATCACCGCACCGAGCGCCTTCACCAGCGTCCCCACCGCGTCCACATCCTTGACCCAGCCGTCGGGCACAGAGCCGATGCCGCTGCCCGCGGCCACCGTCGCGGCGCGCCCGTCGGGTGGGACACCGAGGGCCGAGGCGCGCTCCGCGACCGTGTCGGAGTGCGTCCGCGCGGTGTCCACCACCTCGTCGAGCTGGAGATGCACGGAACGGAACCGCGGTCCGATCACATTCCAGTGGATCTGCTTCGCCACCAGACCGAGGTCCACGAGATCGACGAGAGCGCCCTGCAGCGCCTCGGACACGGTCTTCAGGTCGGCGTCGGACAACGGGCTCTTCACGACGTACATCCACATGCTCCGATCGGTGTGCCGGCCCCGAGTCCACGCCCTCCACCATGCACGAAAGCCCCGGCCGTCGCCTCTCCAGTTCATCTGGAAAGGCCCCGGCCGGGGCTTCGCACACTTCCTCAGCGCATGATCAGCTCATGCGCCCCATGCGCGTGGGACTCACGCGGCGACCACGTCCACAGCTTCCGCGGGCGCCTTGATCGTCACCCGTTCCGGTGGCACACCGGTCACCGAAACGGAACCCAGCATCGGTCGGACCGATGTGGGCACGGGTTCGCTGGGGGTGGCCGCAGCAGACTGGGCCAGCTCGGCGAGGGCGAGCTCGTCGCTCACTTCCCGCATGAGCTCGGACATCCGTACGTCCAGCGCGTCGCAGATGGCGGAGAGCAGCTCGGAGGAAGCCTCCTTCTGCCCCCGCTCCACCTCGGAGAGATAGCCGAGTGAGACTCGGGCGGACGAGGAGACTTCGCGCAGAGTACGGCCCTGGCGCTGGCGCTGCCGACGCAGCACGTCACCCAGCAGGCGACGGAGCAGAATCATCGGTGGCTCCCTCCTCGGACCGCGTAGCCGCATCCTTCACGCCCCACCGTACCGCCTCGCGCTGCGGCCGTGCGGGGAGCGATGTCGTGTTCACTCAGGGCTGCAAACATCAAAACCCCCCGTTCTGTTCCGTATCCTGTGCCCGCTCATTCTCGGTCTGTTCGCTCGCAAGCTGCTGAAGGAGCAACGCGAGTACGCTCCGTACACTCTCCATACGAATTTCCGCCCGGTCGCCGTTCAACCGCAGCGAAGACACTTTCCCGCCACCGGCCGATCCGGAATGCGTGGCCCAGGGGCCGTCCACGGCCACGAAGACGGTTCCTACGGGCTGCCCGTCCTGCTCCTCGGGGCCCGCGACCCCGGTCGTCGCGATGCCCCAGTCGGCTCCCAGAGCCTTTCGCACTCCGGCCGCCATCTGGGCCGCGACCTGTGGGTCCACCGCTCCGCGCCGCTCCAGCAGGCCGGCGTCGACACCGAGCATCCGGTGCTTGAGCTCGGTGGCGTAGGCGGTCACCGAGCCCCGGAAGGCCTTGGACGCCCCGGGGGCCGCTGTGATTTCCGCCGCAACAAGGCCACCGGTGAGCGATTCCGCGACGGCAAGGGTCTCGCCCCTCACTGTCAGTAGTCGCACCACGTCGGCGGCGGGGGAATTCACGCTTCCGTCTCCTCCAACGCTGCCTTGCGCTCGGCGATTCCCTGCCTGCGCAGCACAATGGCCTGTCTTACATAGTCGAGCCCGGTCACCACGGTCAGGACCACCGCCGCACCCATCACCCAGAACCGCAGAGTGGCCAGCCACCCCGTCAGCGCCAGGATGTACATCCCGACGGCCACGCCCTGGGTGAGCGTCTTGAGCTTGCCGCCACGGCTCGCCGGGATGACGCCGTACCGGATGACAAGAAAACGCAGCAGGGTGATGCCGAGTTCCCGGCCGAGGATCACCGCGGTCACCCACCACGGCAGATCGCCGAGTGCGGACAGACAGATCAGCGCCGCCCCCATGATCGCCTTGTCGGCGATGGGGTCGGCGATCTTCCCGAAGTCGGTGACCAGGTTGTACGTCCGGGCCAGATGACCGTCGAACAGGTCGGTGATCATGGCGATGGCGAAGGCCGCCCAGGCGAGCGAGCGCCACGCCGGGTCATAGCCGCCGTCGGCCAGCATCAGCGCGACGAACGCGGGCACGAGGAGCAGCCGGAGCATGGTCAGGAGGTTGGCGACGTTCCAGACGCTGGCCTGGTTGACGGCCGCCGCCGCGATCTTCCCGCCCCGCGCGGGCTTCGCGCCCCCGGGTTCACCGGAGGCCGCAGCCACCGGCGTCGCCTTGGAGGGGCCGCCTGCGGCGGATGCCGGGACTCCGGTCATCTGGCCGCCTCCTCGGGTACGAACGAGCCCTGAAGCGGCTCGGCCACGAGGTCGACACCCTCGGTGCCGACCACCTTCGCCTCGACCATACGACCGATACTCAGGCCCGCGCCGCTCGTGAGAAGCACCTGGCCGTCGGTTTCCGGCGCCTGGTGCGCACCGCGGCCGTGGACGCCCTCCTCGTCCACGGACTCCACGAGCACCTGCACGGTCTCGCCCAGCCGCTCCTCGGCCCGCTGCGAGACCAGCTGCTCGGCCAGCCGGGAGACACGTGCCAGCCGGTCGGCGACGACGTCCACGTCGAGCTTGTTCTCGTACGTCGCCGCTTCGGTGCCCTCCTCGTCGGAGTAGCCGAAGACGCCGATGGCGTCCAGCCGTGCGCCATTGAGGAAACGCTCCAGCTCGGCCAGGTCGGCCTCGGACTCGCCGGGGAAGCCCACGATGAAGTTGGAGCGCACGCCCGCCTGCGGAGCCTTGCTCCGGATGGTGTCGAGCAGCTCCAGGAAGCGGTCGGTGTCGCCGAAGCGGCGCATCGCGCGCAGCACGTCGGGCGCGGAGTGCTGGAAGGAGAGGTCGAAGTAGGGCGCGATCTTGGGCGTGGACGTGAGGACGTCGATCAGCCCGGGGCGCATCTCGGCCGGCTGGAGGTAGCTGACCCGCACCCGCTCGACGCCGTCGACCTCGGCCAGCTCGGGCAGCAGGGACTCCAGCAGACGGATGTCGCCGAGGTCCTTGCCGTAGGAGGTGTTGTTCTCGGAGACCAGCATGATCTCCTTGACGCCCTGCTCGGCCAGCCAGCGTGTCTCGTTCAGTACGTCGCTGGGGCGGCGCGAGATGAAGGAGCCGCGGAAGGACGGGATGGCGCAGAAGGAGCAGCGCCGGTCGCAGCCGGAGGCGAGCTTCACCGAGGCGACGGGGGCACCGTCCAGCCGGCGGCGCAGGGGCGCACGGGGGCCGGAAGCGGGCGCGAGGCCCTCCGGAAGATCCACGGGCGCGTGCCCGGGCAGCGCGACCCCCGCGGCGGACTCCTGCCGCTCGGCAGGGCTGATCGGCAGCAGCTTGCGCCGGTCGCGCGGGGTGTGCGAGGCGTGGATACCGCCGTTCAGGATGGTCTGAAGCCGGTCGGAGATATCCGAGTAGTCGTCGAAGCCGAGCACGCCGTCGGCCTCGGGAAGGGCCTCGGCGAGCTCCTTGCCGTACCGCTCCGCCATGCAGCCGACCGCCACCACCGCCTGGGTTCTCCCATGACCCTTGAGGTCATTGGCCTCCAGCAGGGCGTCCACGGAGTCCTTCTTGGCGGCGTCGACGAAGCCACAGGTGTTGACGACGGCGACATCCGCGTCGGAGGCGTCCTCCACGAGATCCCAGCCGTCCGCCTCCAAGCGGCCTGCGAGCTCCTCCGAGTCCACCTCGTTGCGGGCGCAGCCAAGAGTGACGAGTGCGACGGTACGGCGTTCAGGCATGGGCTCAAGACTACTTTGTCCGACTGACACCGAACGCCGACGGGGTTGGCCGATCTTGGCCAACCCCGTTGTGACATGAACCCGTCTCAGCCGACCTCAGGGTCGCCCTTCGTGTATGTCAGGCGCTCCACGGCCCCCGGCTGCCAGTCGTCGTCGATCTTCTTGCCGTTGACGTAGAGCTGGATCGCGCCCGCGTCGCCGAGCACGAGGTTGATCTTGTCGCTGTCCTGGAAGGTCTTGGACTCGCCCTGCTGGAGCAGGCCGTCGAAGAGCAGTCGGCCGTTGTGGTCCTTGGCGGAGATCCAGCTCTTGCCGTCGGCGGCGCTGACCTGGACCGTCACCTTGTCCTGGGGCGCGGCCGCAATCGCACTGTCGGACGGGTCCGGCTTCGGGTCCTCGGGCTTCTCGGTCTTGGGCTTGGACGTGGCGGGCTTGCTGGTCGAGGGCGTGGCGCCCTCGGCGACCGACACGGAGCCGCCCTCGTCGTCACCCTTGAACGCGGTGAACCCGACGAAGCCGATCACGGCGACGATCGCGGCGACCATGGCCGCGGTCCAGTTCGGCCCACGCCGCTCCGGCCGGATGCGTTCCGCCTCGAAGAGCGGGGCCGCGGGGGTCGGCGCCGGGCGCCCGCCGTGGTCCGCGTCGTACTGGGCGAGCAGCGGGGCCGGATCGATGCCGACGGCCTTGGCCAGGGTCCGGATGTGACCCCGGGCGTACACGTCTCCGCCGCACGGGCCGAAGTCGTCCGCCTCGATGGCGTGCACGATGGGCAGGCGGACCCGGGTGGCGTTGCTGACGTCGTCGACGGTCAGCCCGGCAGCGATACGCGCCTGCTGGAGGGCACGGCCGACGGAGATGCGGGCTTCGTCGGAAACGTCTTCGAACGGACGCTCGTCTTCAGGGGAGTTGCCGATGGACACGGGGGCGCCTTTCGAGCGTGTAGCCACCTGTGCTGGAGGTTCAGTCTAGGGGGGGTGCGAAAGGGTGGGGCAACCGGGCGGCGGGACTTTGTACGCCATCGGTATGGCCCGGCACACCGATGGTGGGACAGCAGCCTTTCGCTTCCCTCAACTTGACGTACGCCGAAGGGAAACGGTTGCTCAATGATCCCTTACGGGTGAGTCACGATCGACCATCGGTGGCCCGGCCCGCGCAGGACTCCTCTCAAGCCTCCCCGCGGATCTGCGCCAGCACGCCATCCAGCTCGTCAGGCTTCACAAGAACATCACGTGCTTTGGAGCCTTCGCTCGGTCCGACGATGTTCCGCGACTCCATCAGGTCCATCAGCCGTCCGGCCTTGGCAAAGCCCACCCGCAGCTTGCGCTGGAGCATGGAGGTCGACCCGAACTGCGTGGAGACCACGAGTTCCGCCGCCTGGCACAGCAGGTCCAGGTCGTCGCCGATGTCCTCGTCGATCTCCTTCTTGTGCTTGGTGCCCACGGTGACGTCGTCCCGGAAGACCGGCGCCATCTGGTCCTTGCAGTGCTGGACGACCGCCGCGACCTCGTCCTCGGTCACGAACGCGCCCTGCATACGGGTGGGTTTGTTGGCCCCCATCGGCAGGAACAGCCCGTCACCCTTGCCGATGAGCTTCTCGGCACCGGGCTGGTCGAGGATGACCCGCGAGTCGGCGAGCGAGGAGGTGGCGAAGGCGAGCCGCGAGGGCACGTTCGCCTTGATCAGACCGGTGACCACGTCGACCGAGGGCCGCTGGGTCGCGAGCACCAGGTGAATACCGGCCGCGCGCGCGAGCTGCGTGATCCGCACGATCGCGTCCTCGACATCGCGCGGCGCGACCATCATCAGGTCGGCGAGCTCGTCGACGATCACCAGCAGATACGGATACGGCTGGAGCTCACGCTCACTGCCCTCCGGCGGCTTGACCTTGCCGTCCCTTATGGCCTGGTTGAAGTCGTCGATGTGCCGGTAGCCGTAGGCCGCCAGGTCGTCGTACCGAAGATCCATCTCTCGTACGACCCACTGCAACGCCTCTGCAGCCCGCTTGGGGTTGGTGATGATCGGCGTGATCAGGTGCGGGATGCCCTCATAGGCCGTCAGCTCGACCCGCTTGGGGTCGACGAGGACCATCCGGACGTCCTCGGGGGTCGCGCGGACCATGATCGAGGTGATCAGGCAGTTGATGCACGAGGATTTACCGGAACCGGTGGCTCCGGCGACCAGGACGTGCGGCATCTTGGCGAGGTTGGCCATGACATAGCCGCCCTCGACGTCCTTGCCGAGCGCCACCAGCATCGGGTGGTCGTCCTCGGCCGCGGCGGCGAGCCGCAGCACGTCACCGAGGTTGACCATCTCCCGGTCGGTGTTCGGGATCTCGATGCCTACGGCCGACTTGCCGGGGATCGGCGAGATGATCCGCACGTCCGGGCTGGCGACGGCGTACGCGATGTTCTTGGTCAGCGCGGTGATCCGCTCGACCTTCACGGCCGGGCCCAGCTCGACCTCGTAGCGCGTGACCGTCGGCCCGCGGGTGAAGCCGGTGACGGCGGCGTCGACCTTGAACTCGGTGAAGACATTGGTGAGCGAGGCGACGACGGCGTCGTTGGCGGCGCTGCGCGCCTTGCCGGGCCCCCCGCGCGTGAGGAGGTCGAGCGAGGGCAGCGCGTAGGTGATGTCGCCGGACAGCTGGAGCTGCTCGGCGCGCGGCGGCAGGTCGGTGGGGGCCTCGGGAGCGGGCTTGGTGAGGTCGGCGACCTCGGCCTTCAGCTTCTCCTGCTTGGGCCGCGCGGCCGGCACGGGCGTCGGCGTCGGGGTGGTCTCCTCGCGGTCCCCCACGCTCACGCCCTGGGTGAGGTCGGCGACGATCGGCGAGGGCGGCATGCCGTGCAGCACGGCTCCGTCGAGCGCGGCGGCGGCAGCAGCGGCGACGTCCACGGCGTCCATGGGACGGCTCATGTCGGGCTGGGGCACCGCGGACCGCCGGGGCCGCCCACGACGCCGCGAGAGGGCCTCCTGCTCGGCGCTGTCGGGGTCGTAGGCCTTGGGGGCCGGTCCGCGCCTCCGGGGGCGCGCGGGCAGCGCCTCGCGCCACTGGTCGTCGTAGCGCTCGTCGTCGTCGGAGAAGTCCTCCGCCTCGGGGTTGTCGAGGATCCCGAGCTTCACCCCGAGCAGCCGCAGCCGCTGCGGGATGGCGTTGACCGGGGTCGCCGTGACCACGAGCAGCCCGAAGATCGTGAGCAGCACCAGCAGCGGTACGGCGAGGACCTCGCCCATCGTGTACGTCAGCGGGGTCGCCGCGCTCCAGCCGATGAGGCCGCCGGCATCCCTTATCGCCTGCATGCCGTCGCTGCGCGCGGGCGAGCCGCAGGCGATGTGCACCTGACCGAGGACGCCGATGACCAGCGCGGACAGGCCGATGACGATCCGGCCGTTGGCCTCGGGCTGCTCCGGGTGCCGGATGAACCGTACGGCGATCACCGCGAGCAGGATCGGCACCAGCAGATCGAGCCGGCCGAAGGCGCCGGTCACCAGCATCTCGACCAGATCGCCGACGGGACCACGCAGATTGGACCAGGTGCCCGCGGCGACGATCAGCCCGAGCCCGAGGAGCAGCAGCGCGATGCCGTCCTTGCGGTGGGCCGGGTCGAGGTTCTTGGCGCCCTGCCCTATGCCGCGGAACACCGCGCCGACGGCGTGCGCGAGCCCGAGCCAGACGGCACGCACCAGCCGGTAGATGCCCCCGGTGGGGTTGGGGGCCGGCTTGGGCGCGGGCTTCTTCGCCGCGGCCTTTTTGGCGGGCGCCTTCTTCGCCGGGGCCTTTTTGGCAGCGGCCTTCTTCGCCGGACCCTTCGCGGGAGCGGCCGCCTTCTGCGCGGGCTGCTTCTTGGCTGCGGAGGGACGTGAGGCCATAGGTGTGAGATTACCGGTGGAGACCACAGCGGACACGTGTGCCCACTGCTTCACCCGTTCGTGTCGCCGTTACGACGGCGCCGAACTGACGCGTGTTCACAAGGACGTCATCTCCAACATGCCCCATCCGGGCGTCAGTTCTGCGAGGACACCGAGGAGGTGTTCCCGGCGCCCGGCTCCAACGCGTCCAGCGCGCGCCGCAGTCCGGTGAGTTTGCGTTCCAGATGAGCCGCCGTGGCGACGGCCGCCGCGTCCGCCGACTCGTCGTCGAGTTGCTTGGACAGCGCCTCGGCCTGCTCCTCGACCGCCGCGAGCCGCGCCGACAGTTCGGCGAGCAGCCCGGCCGGCTCCTTCGTCTCGGCGCCCGCGGACTTGCCGCCGCCCTCCAACTGGAGCCGCAGCAGCGCCGCCTGCTCCCTGAGCTGGCAGTTCTTCATGTAGAGCTCGACGAACACCGAGACCTTCGCCCGCAGTACCCACGGGTCGAACGGCTTGGAGATGTAGTCCACCGCACCGGCGGCGTACCCGCGGAAGGTGTGATGGGGACCATGATTGATCGCGGTGAGGAAGATGATCGGGATGTCCCGGGTCCGCTCCCGGCGCTTGATGTGCGCCGCGGTTTCGAAACCGTCCATGCCCGGCATCTGGACGTCCAGCAGAATGACCGCGAAGTCGTCCGTGAGCAGTGCTTTGAGCGCTTCCTCCCCGGACGATGCCCGCACCAGGGTCTGATCGAGCGCAGAGAGGATCGCCTCCAGCGCAAGCAGATTCTCCGGCCGGTCATCGACCAGGAGGATCTTGGCCTTCTGCACCATGGCCCGCCCTCCTCGCCCCGGCATGGGGCCTCCCCTGTCCGCAGGACTTGGGGCAGCACCAGCGGGTGCCGCCCCAGGGGACGACTCCCTTGCGCCGCCCGTCCTCGTGCCGGTCATGGTAGCCGCACCCCGCCCGTCGCCACACCCTGTCACCGCGATGTCACTGTGCACGTAGCAGAAACGTAGCGGGAGACCAGAAGGTTCCCCGAATCCCGTACTTCTACACGGCGTCGAGCACACTGAGTCAGCAACTCCGTGTGAACACCGTAGGTGCCCACCGGGGCCTTTCCGGGCCCGCACACCGGGCCCGTACGAACCCCGTACGAAGCCCGACCGATCCCGTCACTCCTCCCGCATCCACTGCTCCATCACGGACAGCAGGTGATCGGGGTCGACCGGCTTGGTGACGTAGTCGGAGGCGCCCGACTCGATCGCCTTCTCCCGGTCGCCCTTCATGGCCTTGGCGGTCAGCGCGATGATCGGGAGCCCGGCGAACTGCGGCATCCTGCGGATCGCCGTGGTCGTCGCGTACCCGTCCATCTCGGGCATCATGATGTCCATCAGGACGACCGCCACGTCGTCGTGCTGCTCCAGCACCTCGATGCCCTCACGGCCGTTCTCGGCGTACAGCACCGACAGGCCGTGCTGCTCCAGGACGCTGGTGAGCGCGAAGACATTGCGGATGTCGTCGTCGACGATCAGCACCTTCTCCCCGCCGAACCGGATGCCCCGGCGCACCTGTGGCGCCGGCTGCTGCTCCAGCGACGGCCACTGCTCCTGCTGTACGGACCGCCGTTCGAGCTCGGCGGCGGTCCTGCGGCGGCGGCGCCGGAAGAGCGCGGCGGCCCCGTTCTGCGTCTCCTGGTACGACTTCACCTCGGCCGGCGTCTCGATCTCCACGTCGGACAGCTCGGACAGGTCCGCGGCCGACACCATCAGGTCGCCGGCCTCCAGGGCGGGCATGGGCTGCTGGTGGTAGCCCTGCGGCGGCAGCTCGCTCGGGTGCAGCGGCAGGTACAGCGTGAAGGTCGAGCCGCGTCCCGGTTCGCTCTGCGCGTGGATCTCGCCGCCGAGCAGTTGCGCGATCTCCCGGGAGATCGAAAGCCCCAGGCCCGTGCCGCCGTACTTGCGGCTGGTCGTGCCGTCGGCCTGCTTGAACGCCTCGAAGATCACCCGCATCTTGCTGGCCGCGATCCCAATGCCGGTGTCGGTCACCGAGAACGCGATCAGGTCGGCGTCAGCGTCCCGCAGCGAACCGGCCTCCAGCAGCTGCTCCCGGATCGCGACCGGCACATCCGCCCCGGCCGGCCGGATGACGAGCTCGACCGACCCGGAGTCGGTGAACTTCACCGCGTTGGACAGCAGGTTGCGCAGCACCTGGAGCAGCCGCTGCTCGTCGGTGTGCAGCGTGGCGGGCAGCTCCGGCGAGACCCGCACCGACAGGTCCAGGCCCTTCTCCGCGGTCAGCGGACGGAAGGTCGCCTCCACGTAGTCGACGAGCTGGACGAGGGCGATGCGGGTCGGGGAGACGTCCATCTTGCCCGCCTCGACCTTGGACAGGTCGAGGATGTCGTTGATCAGCTGGAGCAGGTCGGAACCGGCCCCGTGGATCGTCTCGGCGAACTCGACCTGCTTCGGGGAGAGGTTGCCCTCGGCGTTGTCGGCGAGCAACTTGGCCAGGATCAGCAGCGAGTTGAGCGGCGTACGCAGCTCGTGCGACATGTTGGCGAGGAACTCGCTCTTGTAGCGCATCGACACCGCGAGCTGCTCGGCCCGCTCCTCCAGGACCTGCCGGGCCTCCTCGATCTCGGTGTTCTTCACCTCGATGTCACGGTTCTGCTGGGCCAGCAGCTCGGCCTTCTCCTCCAGCTCGGCGTTGGACTCCTGGAGGGCCTTCTGCCGGTTCTCCAACTCGGCCGACCGCTCCTGGAGTTGCTCGGTCAGCTCCTGGGACTGCTTCAGCAGCTGCTCGGTCTTGGTGTTGACGGAGATGGTGTTGACGCTGGTCGCGATCATCTCCGCGATCTGGTTCAGGAAGTCCTTCTGGATCTGCGTGAACGGCGTGAAGGAGGCCAGCTCGATCACACCGAGCACCTTGCCCTCGAACAGCACCGGCAGCACGATCACCTGCGCGGGCGGGGCCTCGCCGAGCCCGGAGGAGATCTTCAGATAGCCGCTGGGCGCGTTCTCCACCAGGATGGTGCGCTTCTCCTGGGCGGCGGTTCCGACCAGGGCCTCCCCCGGCCGGAACGAGGTCGGCATGGAGCCCATGGAGTAGCCGTACGAGCCCAGCATCCGCAGCTCGTACTGGTCCTCGCCGCCATGGCTCGCGTCGGGCATCGCCAGGAAGAACGCGCCGTGCTGCGCGGAGACCACCGGCGTCAGCTCGCTCATGATCAGCGAGGCCACGTCCTGGAGGTCGCGGCGGCCCTGCATCAGCGCGGAGATCCGGGCGAGGTTGCCCTTGAGCCAGTCCTGCTCCTTGTTGGCGATCGTGGTGTCACGCAGGTTGGCGATCATCTTGTTGATGTAGTCCTGGAGTTCCTGGATCTCGCCGGAGGCGTCGACGTCGATCTTCAGGTTCAGGTCACCACGGGTCACCGCGGTCGCCACGCGCGCGATGGCACGCACCTGCCGGGTCAGGTTCCCGGCCATCTCGTTCACGGACTCGGTGAGGTCGCGCCAGGTTCCGTCGACGTCGCGCACGCGTGCCTGGCCGCCGAGCTGTCCCTCGGTGCCCACCTCGCGGGCGACCCGGGTGACCTCCTCGGCGAAGGAGGAGAGCTGGTCGACCATCGTGTTGATCGTCGTCTTGAGTTCGAGGATCTCGCCCCGCGCGTCGATGTCGATCTTCTTGGTCAGATCACCCTTGGCGATGGCGGTGGTGACCATGGCGATGTTCCGCACCTGACCGGTCAGGTTGGACGCCATCTGGTTCACCGACTCGGTGAGGTCCTTCCAGGTACCGGCCACACCCGGCACGCGCGCCTGGCCGCCCAGGATGCCGTCCGTGCCCACCTCACGGGCCACCTTGGTGACCTGGTCGGCGAACGAACTCAGCGTCTTCACCATGGTGTTGAAGGTGTCGGCGAGCTGCGCGACCTCGCCGCGCGCCTCGATCGTCACCGTCCGGGTCAGGTCACCGTTGGCGACCGCCGCCGCGACCTGGGAGATGTTCCGCACCTGCATGGTCAGGTTCTTGGCCATCAGGTTGACGTTGTCGCTGAGGTCCTTCCAGATGCCGGTGACGCCCGGCACATGCGCCTGGCCGCCCAGGATGCCCTCGGTGCCCACCTCACGGGCCACCCGGGTCACCTGCTCGGCGAAGGAGGAGAGCTGGTCGACCATCGTGTTGACGGTGGTGACGAGCTCCAGGATCTCGCCCTTGGCGTCGACGGTGATCTTCTTGGACAGGTCGCCCTTGGCCACCGCGGTCGTGACCTCGGCGATGTTACGGACCTGGATGGTCAGGTTGTTCGCCATGAAGTTCACGGACTGGGTGAGGTCCTTCCAGGTACCGGAGACACCCTGCACCTCGGCCTGGCCGCCGAGCTGCCCCTCCGTGCCCACCTCACGGGCGACCCTGGTGACCTCCTCCGCGAAGGACGACAGCTGGTCGACCATCGTGTTCAGGGTGTTCTTCAGCTCGAGGATCTCCCCGCGCGCGTCCACGGTGATCTTCTGGGACAGGTCACCCCGGGCCACCGCGGTGGCGACCTGGGCGATGTTGCGCACCTGGGCGGTGAGGTTGCCGGCCATGCCGTTCACGGAGTCGGTCAGATCGCGCCACACACCGGCCACGCCGGGCACCTGCGCCTGACCGCCCAGGCGCCCCTCGGTACCCACCTCACGGGCCACCCGGGTCACCTGCTCGGCGAAGCCGGAGAGCTGGTCGACCATCGTGTTGATGGTGTTCTTCAGCTCCAGGATCTCCCCGCGCGCGTCCACGTCGATCTTCTGGGACAGGTCACCGCGCGCCACCGCCGTGGTCACCTGGGCGATCTGCCGCACCTGCGAGGTCAGGTTGCCGCCCATGAAGTTGACGGAGTCGGTGAGCTCCTTCCACGTCCCCGACACGCCCGGTACGACCGCCTGACCGCCCAGGCGGCCCTCCGTGCCCACGTCCCGGGCCATCCGCGTCACCTGGTCGGCGAAGGCCGAGAGCTGGTCCACCATCGTGTTCACGGTGTTCTTCAGCTGGAGCATCTCGCCGGAGACGTCCACGGTGACCTTCTGCGAGAGATCACCGTTGGCCACGGCCGTCGTCACCTGGGCGATGTTCCGCACCTGTCCGGTGAGGTTGCGGAACGCGGTGTTGACGGAATCCGTCAGGTCCTTCCACGTCCCCGCGGCCCCGGGCACCTGCGCCTGCCCGCCGAGCTCACCCTCGACACCGACCTCCCGCGCCACGCGCGTGACCTCGGAACCGAAGGACGACAGCTGGTCCACCATGCCGTTGACGGTGTTCTTGAGCTCCAGCATCTCGCCGGCCACATCGACGGTGACCTTCTGCGAGAGGTCACCGTTGGCCACCGCCGTCGTCACCGCGGCGATGTCCCGCACCTGGATCGTCAGATTCCGGAAGACCGTGTTGACGGAGTCCGTCAGGTCCTTCCACGTCCCCGCGGCACCCGGCACATTCGCCTGGCCGCCCAGCCGCCCCTCGGCGCCGACCTCGTTGGCCACGCGCGTGACCTCGTCCGCGAAGATCCGCAGCGTCTCGGTCATCTGGTTGATGGTGTCCGCGAGCTGCGCGACCTCGCCGCGTGCCGACACGGTCACCTTCTGCGACAGATCACCGTTGGCGACCGCGGTGGTGACCTGTGAGATACCCCGCACCTGGGCCGTGAGGTTGCCGGCCATGAGGTTCACCGAATCGGTGAGGTCCTTCCACACGCCGGCCACACCCGGCACCTGCGCCTGCCCGCCGAGCTCGCCCTCGGTGCCCACCTCGCGCGCGACCCGGGTCACCTCGGAGGAGAACGACGACAGCTGGTCCACCATCGTGTTGACGGTGTTCTTCAGCTCCAGCATCTCGCCGGCCACATGAACGGTGACCTTGCGTGACAGGTCACCCTTGGCGACCGCGGTGGTCACCAACGCGATGTCCCGCACCTGCGCGGTCAGCCGGTGCGCCATCGTGTTGACGGAGTCCGTGAGGTCCTTCCACGAACCCGACATGCCACGCACGCGTGCCTGCCCGCCCAGCTTGCCCTCGGTGCCCACCTCGCTGGCCACGCGCGTGACCTCGTCGGTGAACGTGGACAGCTGGTCCACCAGATTGTTGACAGTACGGCCGACCTTCAGGAACTCCCCGCGCAGCGGATGCCCCGTCCCGTCCGGCGCCTGCGTCCGCAGCTCCATGCGCGGCGACAGATCGCCCTCCGCGACCGCGGACAGCACCCTGCCGACCTCGGAGACGGGCCGTACGAGGTCGTCGACCAGGGCGTTGGAATTGTCGATGGCAGCCGCCCAGGAGCCCTCACAGGCGCCTGTTTCCAGCCGTTCCGTGAGCTTGCCCTCACGGCCGACCATGCGCCGCACCCGCGACAGCTCGCCGGTCAGATGCAGATTGCGGTCGGCCACCTCGTTGAAGACGGCCGCGATCTCGGACATCACTCCGTCGCCGGAGACCGTGAGCCGCTTGCGGAAGTTCCCGTCCCGCATCGAGACAAGGGCCGCCAGCAGCCGGTTCAAGGAGGCCGTGTCCACCGCGGTGGTTCCACCACGCGGTTTACGCTGGTTCATCAGGGACTGTCCGCCTTTCGCGCGCGTCTTCGTGCCCCGCGTCGCTGCGCCAGACTCCACTGTGTCCCTCCCGCAGGGGTCGACCGTCACTGCCGTGCTCCCGGCACGCTTGCTCGGCGTACCGGTTACTGCTGGGTATTTCTGCCGGATATACCAGGCCGTACGACGGGCTGCTGCCCGCGGTACGTGGAAGACACTCCGCCTGCCCGTACCTCCACAAGAAGCTTGCCCAGTGTTTCACCCCGGCTGAACCCGGCCATAACAGTTCGGCAGCTTCGCACACGGTCCGCACACCCTCCGGGCGGAAACACTGCAGACCGGCATCCGCGTGGACGGCGAAGGTAAGTAACCTTGCATGCGGCTGTCCAGCCGCACCGGTCCGTCCGGCTAGGGCGGTGGCACGGAAACGAGCGGGCATCGGAGGGGCGGCCGCACACATGACCACCGGACTGATCCCGGGGGAGCAGCCCTCGGACCCCCGGCCGACGGGCGGCCTGCCGCATCAGCGGCAGGAGCCGGTCGGCCACGGAGCCCTGCACGTCGACAACCGGTCGAGGAGTTCTGTGATCACCGCGCGCGCGGCCGCCAGCTTCGAGCCCGTCGGGCGATCGGTCGCGAGCGCCCGCTCCTTCGTCCGCGACACCCTCCAGGGCTGGGGCTTCGCCGACATCGTCGACGACGCCGTGGTTCTCACCAGCGAACTGGTGACCAACGCCGTGGTGCACGCGGGCACTTCCGCCGACGTCCTGTGTCTGCGCGCCGACGACGGCGTCCGGATCGAGGTCGCCGACCGCTACCCGGAGCGCGAGATCCCGCTCCAGGGCACGGCCGTCAACATGGGCAGCCCCGACCGCGAGGGCGGTCGCGGCCTCCAGCTGTGCGCGGCCCTGGCCGGCCGCTGGGGCGTGGAGTACGCCCCCACACACAAGCAGGTCTGGTTCCAACTCGACCTTCCCGAGCGCCCGGTCGGCACCCGGGCCGCGGGCCCCTCGCTCCCCGCCGACCTCCTCCCGATCGCCGACGCCCGCGTCCGCGTCGCCGTGGTCCAGATCGACCGTACGGGCGCCATCTCGGCATGGAACGAAGACGCGGAGGAACTCTTCGGCTACCCCGCCGAGCAGGTCACCGGCAAGCCCCTCACCGACCTCGCCGCCTGGCCGCACACCCCGGGCACCGGCACCGGCATCGCGGAGGCCCTCCGACTCTCCCGCTGGGAGGGCAGTTACGGCATCCGCGGCGCCAACGGCCGGGTGACCCCGGTGTACGCCTCTCACCTCCGCGTCCGCGACACGGGCGGTGAGCCCTCCACGGTCTGCCTGCTCGTCCGGGACCATGAACGCGCGGTTCTGCAGACGCCGTTGCGCATGCCGGCCTCCGACGCCGGCGGCTCGGGTGAGGGCCAGAGCACCGATCCCTTCGAGGTGTTCATCGGCTCCCCTGCCCCGGACGACCTGGACGGCCTCCTCCAGCGCACGGTGGAGCGCGCCCGCGACATGCTCGACGGCGACTCCGCCTTCCTGCTCCTCGCGACCGACGACGAGACCGAGTTGGAGGTCCGCGCCTCCACCGGCCTGCCCTCCGCCCGCCAGCGCTTCGCGCGCGTGCCCGTCGAGGCGGGCCCCGGCCGCTACGGCTCGGCCCGCATGCCGGCCGTCCACGACGACCTGACGGCCGTCCCCGGCGCCGTACCGCTGCTCAGCGGCACCGGCATGCGCTCGGTCGTGACGGTCCCCCTGAAGGTCGAGGGCCGCCTCACCGGCTCCCTAGGCGTCGCGGCGGAGGCCCCCGGCAGATACTCCAACGAAGAGGCCCTGCGCCTCCAATTCGCCGCCGACCGCATCGCGCTGGCCGTCGAGTCGGCCCGCCTCGGCGAACTGGAGCGCCTGCGCCGAGGCTCGCTGAGCTTCCTGGTCGAGGCTTCCGACCTGCTCGCCGGTACTCTGGACCGCGATCAGACCCTCGCCCTGATGGCCCAGATGACGGTCCCGACCCTGGCGACCTGGTGCGCGGTCTACACGATCGCCGACCAGGCCTCCGAGCCCTACCTGTCGTACGTCCTGCACGAGGACGAGGAACTCATCGACGGCATCAAGTCGTTGCTCTCGAAGATCGCCCCGCCCGACCCGGTTCCCACCCCCGGCGCCCGCATCTGGTCCGCCCCGGCGGAGGCCGCCCACCAGGCCGCCCTGCGCACCTCCATGCGCAGCCTGGGCCTCGGCGAGCCGCTTCCGCGCGTCAGTTCGGGCATCGGCCCGACCCTCGCCACTGCCTCGGCGGTCGGCGGCGAGACGGTCGTTCTGCCACTGGTGGCCCGTAACCGCGTCATCGGCATGCTGACCCTCGGCAAGCCGACCGACGAGCACTTCCGCCAGGAAATCCTGGAGTTGGCGGAAGACCTCTCCCGCCGGGCCGCCCTGGCCCTCGACAACGCCCGCCTGTACTCGGAGCGCACGGCCATCAGCCAGTCCCTCCAGCGCAGCCTCCTGCCGCCCGAACTCCCCGAGATCGACGGCGTCGAGGTCGAGGTCATCTACCGCGCGGCCGGCGAGGGCAACGAAGTCGGCGGCGACTTCTACGACCTCTTCCCGATCAGCGACGGCGCCTACGGCTTCGCCATCGGCGACGTCTGCGGTACGGGCCCGAACGCGGCGGCGGTCACGGGCCTCGCCCGGCACGCCCTGCGCCTGCTCGCCCGCGAGGGCCTCAGCGGCCCCGCGGTCCTGGAGCGCCTCAACTCCGCGATCCTCGACGAGGGCGCCCGCAGCCGCTTCCTGACCCTCCTCTACGGCGAGCTGCGCCCGCAGGAGGACGGCAGCGCGGAGTTGAAGGTGGTCTGCGCCGGCCACCCGCTCCCGCTCCGCCTGCGCCAGGACGGCACGGTCGAACCGGCCGCCGAACCCCAGCCGCTGCTGGGCGTGATGGAGGATCTGGAGCTCTACGAACAGACCGTCACCCTCGACCCCGGCGACGTCCTGCTGTGCGTCACGGACGGCGTCACCGAGCGCCGCGAGGGCAGCCGCATGCTGGGCGACGACGGCCTCACCGACGTCCTGACGACCTGCACGGGCCTGACGGCCGGCGCGGTCGCCGCCCGCATCATGCGCGCCGTGGAGCGCTTCGCCTCGGACGCCCCGTCCGACGACATGGCGATCCTCGCGATGCGCGTGCCGGGCCTCCACAAGGACTGAGCGCCTCGGGCATACGAGAAAGGCCCCCGCCCGTAAGGGCGGAGGCCTTTTCTTCTTGAGCCCCCAAACGGAATCGAACCGTTGACCTTCTCCTTACCATGGAGACGCTCTACCGACTGAGCTATAGGGGCCTGTCACCTTCGGGGTCTCCCCCGTGGCAACGAGCAAAATCATACCCTGAATTCGCGCATGCTTCGAACCAACCGCCCCTCAGACGGCAGGCTGCAGCAACCCGCCCAGAGCGTTGCACGCGGAGACGATCCGCTGCATGTCCCGCTTGGTCAACGCGGCCTCCACAGGCAGCGTGAGCGTCTCGTCGGCGGCCCGCTCGGTCTCCGGCAACGACACACACCGACGGAACTCGGGCAGCCGGTGCACGGGCGTCTTCACCGGCACCTTGCAGTCGACCCCGCGAGCGCGCACCGCGCGAGCGAAGGCGTCGCGGTCGGGCCGACCGTTCCCGGGCACGCGCACGACGTACTGCTGGTAGGTGTGCCCGTCACCCCCGTCGGGCGTCCACACACCCTTCAGCTTCGAGTCCAGATAGGCGGCCCGCTGCCGACGCTGCGCAATCTCGTCATACGGCGCCTCGGACTCACCCTGCTCCAGCACGAGCAGCCCGTGCCGCTGCCCGACCCCGCGCAGCCGCGCGATGTCGGCGGTCCGTCCGAAGCGGTGTACGACGACCACGGCCGCGGTGCGTGCGGTCACGACCGCCTCGACCGCAGAAGCGTCCAGGCAGTACGTGACCGGGTCTATGTCGGCGAAGACCGGAAGCGCCCCGGCCAGGACCACGGCCTCGGCGACCTCGGCGTTCCCGAAGGCCGGTACGACGACCTCGTCACCGACTCCGACGCCGGCGGCCCTGAGCATTGCAGCAGTACCCATGCTGCGGATGTTGGTTCCGCAACGTGAACTTCAAGTGACGCACAGCAAAAAAGGGTTGGACCCCGAACCGAAGTTCAGGGTCCAACCCTTTTCAAAATTTGTTCGGCGGCGTCCTACTCTCCCACAGGGTCCCCCCTGCAGTACCATCGGCGCTGTAAGGCTTAGCTTCCGGGTTCGGAATGTAACCGGGCGTTTCCCTCACGCTATGACCACCGAAACACTATGAAGTCCGACCGGAAAAGACACGGTCGTTGCCTCAGAACTAACACAGTGGACGCGAGCAACTGAGGACAAGCCCTCGGCCTATTAGTACCGGTCACC